>JBBRQX010000058.1:0-10195 GCA_038225745.1 Pseudanabaenales cyanobacterium
ATGTCAACTGTTGATAACCCTCGATCGCTTTTTTATTGACATCAAATAACCACATTTCAGGAATTCCCGCCGCCGCGTAAAGTGGCGCTTTGACTTCGCGATCGTAGGCGATCGTGCTGTCTGCAACTTCAATAATCAACAAAATATCTGAAGGCGTTGGCAATCCCTCTTCATAAAAATCATCACGCGGTTTTAGAATTGCAATATCAGGTTGTGGCTCTGAATTATCGTCTAGACGAATTGGATTTTGAGACCAAACGATCGCTTTGTGCAGAAGACGTGTGACGAATAATGTATTCAAACGAGTAACGCAAGTAGCGTGTTTTCTGCCAATCGGGGACATTTTTTTGATTTCTCCATTGATTAATTCGAGACGATCGCCCTCTGAGAAAACACCAGCTTCATGCATAAGGTGAAATTGCTGCGTGGTGAATTGATGTACGTTATGATTATGAATTTTAGATGTAAATAGTTGGGTTGTCATAATAATTTAATGTTTTGCTTCGCGCATAGCCAGAAATTCGCGAATTTGCCGATCGCTTGGCTGACTTGCGATCGCACCCATAGCTAAAGTAGACAATGCACCTGCGGCACAAGCGTAGGCCATGACCTCATTGGCAGACTTAGGATCGAGCAAATTGGCGATCGGGCGGTGATAAATTTTATGAATGAATGCGGCTAAAAAAGCATCCCCCGCACCAGTGGTATCGATGGAATGCACTGGAAACACTGGATGTTTGCTCTGCTTTTCGCCTAGATAATAGCGACAATCTTGATCGCCATTGGTGATCAAAATTCCTTCAAGATGGCTATAGGCTTGAGCGATCGCGGCGGGACTAGTTAACCGAAATAGTAACTTCGCTTCATCTTCGGTCATTTTTAGGAAATCAGTGTATTTCAGCAAAACTGGTAACAGCTTCATCACTTGCTCAGGATTTTGCCAGAACATTGATCGCCAATTGACATCAACTACAACTTTTACAAAATACTGCTCAGCAAGCTTCAGCGCCCGACCGATCGCTCTCGATGTCTGAGGATTAGACAAACTCAGTGTGCCTAACACCAAAAACTTGGCTTCAGCAAATAAATGCTCTGGCAAATGTTCGGCAGACATCACGGTGTCAGCAAACACAGTTTGAGGATCACCATTAAAGCGATCAAAACTGCGATCGCCTTGAGCATTACGAGTTACATAAACTTCGCGAGTAGTCGATTCAGGATGCACTTGCACACCCGAAGTTTCTACACCTGCTGTACCCAACTGCTTGAGCAAATCGGTTCCCGCGTCATCTTGACCAACGCAGCTAATTAAGCTTACGGGCGTTCCCAGTTTTGCTAAACCGCAGGCTACATTGGCAAGAGCGCCACCAAAACATGGTTTCCAAGAGCTAACTTGCTCATAGGGGACACCGATATCTTCAGCTATTTGATCGATTAAGACTTCGCCAAGGCAAATTACACGCGACATATGCGGACTTTATGACGACAATTTGGACTTTCGCGATTCAATGATACCAATTGCCGAATCCACTTTGTCAGGGAATACCACAACTAAGCTACTTTGAGTGGCGCTATCCAAGGCGGCGGTCAAAGCTTCTTCTTCGTCAAGAATCGTCATACAGGGGATATTTGCATCAATTTCAGTAATGCCCTGACGTAAAAGATCGGCAACCACACGCGGGGCGCGTCCGCGTAAATCTTTATCTTCCTTAATAAAAATTCGTTTAAACATTTTGGCAGCTAACTGCCCCAGTTCAAGGATATCCTCATCGCGGCGATCGCCAGGTGCGCCAATCACGCCAACCGCTTCACCTTCCCATTTTTGAATAAACTCGGCGATCGCCTGAAATCCCGCAGGATTATGAGCATAATCAACCAGCGCATGATATCGGCCCAAATCAAACAAATTCATCCGTCCGGGGGTCTGCTCACTAGAAGCAACAAACGTAGCTAAACCTTGACGAATCTGTGCGATCGTTACATCTTGAGCAAAGGCGGCTAAACTTGCAGCAAGCGCATTTTGAATCATGAAAGCAGCGCGACCACCGAGGGTCAAAGGCACATTCACCGCGTCTTCAATCCGCACTTTCCAGTCACTTTTCAAAATTGTTAAAAATCCGCCTTCATAGACTGCGGCAAGTCCACCTGCGGCAATATGTGACTCAATCAAAGGGTTATCAGGATTCATACTAAAGTAAGCAACCTTTGACTTCACCTCTTTTGCCATCGCCACAACCAATGGATCGTCAGCATTTAGTACCGCATAGCCGCTAGGTAAAGTAGTTTTAACAACCGTACTCTTGAGTCGCGCCAAATCTTCAATCGTGTCAATGTCACCAATGCCAAGGTGATCGGCGGCTACATTGATCACCACACCGACATCGCAACCATCAAAGCCTAAGCCCGATCGCAAAATGCCACCCCTTGCGGTTTCTAAGATCGCCACTTCGACAGTGGGATCGCGGAGAATCACTTGGGCGCTATAGGGGCCAGTTGTGTCGCCTTTCTCAACAAGACATTCACCGATATAAATGCCGTCGGTAGTAGTGTAGCCAACCCGTTTGCCAGTTTGTTTAAAAATATGAGCAATTAGTCGGGTCGTGGTCGTTTTGCCATTTGTGCCTGTGACGGCCACGATGGGGACGCGACATGGCGAACCTTCAGGAAATAGCATGTCAATCACGGGAGCCGCCACATTGCGGGGTGTGCCGATACTGGGAGCCGTATGCATTCTGAATCCGGGCGCAGCATTCACCTCAACGATCGCGCCATCAGTTAGGCGGACAGGGATGGAAATATCCTCAGTAACCATGTCGATCCCCGCGATATCTAGACCGATAATTCGGGCGACTCGTTCAGCTAGCCAAATATTTTCGGGATGAATCTCATCGGTGCGATCAACCGATACGCCGCCAGTGCTGAGGTTAGCGGTTGCCTTGAGATAGCAAACTTGATCTTTAGGCGGTACGGATTCCATCGTTAAGCCTTGCCTTGCCAGAATATCGATGCTAGTGCGATCAATTTCGATGCGGGTCAAAACGTTGTCATGACCATCGCCACGGCGTGGATCTTGGTTAGTAATTTCGATTAATTGGGCGATCGTAGAAACGCCATCGCCTGTGATATTGGCAGGAACGCGCTCAGCAACGGCGACAAATTTGCCATTGATGACGAGGATGCGGTGATCGCGTCCTGTATGGAAGCGCTCGATAATTACTTCTTCAGATACTTCCTGCGCCATGTCAAAAGCTACGATCGCCTCTTTGAGCGTCAGAACATCAATGGTGATGCCACGTCCGTGATTACCGCTTAAGGGCTTAATTACAATCGGAAAGCCGCCAACATCGGCGATCGCTTCTTCTAAATATTTAGGCGATCGGATCGTTGTCCCCCTTGGTACTGGCACACCCGAAGCGCGTAAAATACTTTTTGTCCCTTCCTTATCACAGGCTAGCTCTACCGCTAAAATCCCCGTCCTATTCGATAAAGTCGCCTGAATGCGGTTTTGATGCACCCCATAACCAAGTTGAATCATGGCTCGAGTACCAATTTCTAACCAAGGAATATTTCTCGCTTTGGCTTCAGCCACGATCGAGTCGGTACTTGGTCCTAATTGACCATCAAGGCGAATATCTCTTAAGTCTTTGAGATCTTCTTGCAATTCTTGGGTTGCATAGGTTCCTGTCTCTAAGAGACTGGTGCAAATCCTTACCGCCGCCCGCGCCGCATATCTTCCTGCACCTTCAGTCTGATATTCAAACACCACTTGATAGATATTATTTTCGACAGTGGGTTTGACTGCTCCGAAGTCAACCTTCATGCCGACATAGCCTTGCAGAGCGATCGCAATATCTTTAACTATTTCAGCCAAAAATTCTGCATCACTTATATCTGGACGCTGAGCAATGTCTCTCCCCGCCAGACTTGGCAGTACTTTGCATAAGTTTTGGAAAAAGCTAGTGCGTTGCACATAAAAATTCTCCAAATCTAATCTCACAACTACAAGCTGTTGTCGTTGAATACTCCAATAGTTTGAACCACGTAATGTTTGGATTTTGAGAATTTTCATAGTCAAGCGTCTTTAAAGGTGCATCAAATGCGTAAATTTCCAGTATCTAATCCTAGCTATCTTTGGGATCTTCATTTTGTATAAATTAAATCAAAATCAGATCGGTTAACTCTAAATCGGTCAACCCTAAAGTGGTTCATCGGTATGTTGATGCTGTTGTGGCAAATTATCAATTCGACCAGGAATTGGCTTCTGGGTGGGTTGTAAACCTGACAACATGCGCGAAAGTTGCAGACCATCAAGTACAGTCTTGGTCTCGCGGATTTTGTGCCACACCGATCGCGCCATCAGCAACGAATGTCCTTGACGCTGAGCTTGAATCCCCTCCAAATAATCTTCGCGTTCGGGTTGGTAGTCTGCTGAAGATAGTTGCAAACTTGCTCCCTCAGGAGATTGATTGGTAACGATTTGAGCAATTTGCGAAGTCAGTTCAGGATAGAGCCATGTATAAGCTGGATGCACAGTAAGTTGGCAATGGTGAACCAACTTTGGCGCGGACTGGCTGACGTTTGGGCGTTGCAATAGCAGATAAAAGTAGCCGATCGCCGCTCTACGTTGTGGCTCATAGACATAGCCCGAAACATCTTGCAAATGGTTAATTAGCAATGAACCATGACTAACGAGCTTATCGATCGCCTTAGCTCGAAAATCATCAACATTGAGATCGTAAACTTGGCGAATATGTGGCGGCATCGCGGCGGTATCGAGTTGATAAAGCAAGCTCGAATCGGCATTACTGACAGGCATCAAATTTGGCAGATCGGGAGAATGCTGTGCAAGCTCGTGCAATTTCTCAGCCCCAATCTCCCAATCGGTGAATTGCGCGAGGGGCTGAAATCCGTTCTGACGATACAGGGCGATCGTGTCTTTCTGGTTAATATCAACCTGCAATACCCATGTCCGCGCTTCTAGGCAAGACTCTAAGCAATAACGAATCAGTTGTGTGCCGACATTGTGCTGACCATTCTGAGCTTCGGGTAAAACTACAACGCGATCGATCTGCCAAGTGCTGCTGTTGTTATTAAAAGGCGAAACCCGAATAAAGCCTTGAATGATGCCGTTGCATTCAGAGACATAGGCGCGGACATAGGGCTTGAGCAGGGTTTGCACAGGCGCGGGTAACCAACTTGCCAGTTGATGCAAGCTGACTTTTTGGCGAGTTCGACAACCACTAAGATCGCTGACTGCAATCTGTTCAAGATCGTTTGGCGATGCAAATCGCTGAATAAACTCTAAGTCACGATGTTGTAGAGGACGGATCGTGTTACCAATCGCTGGAAAAGGTTGCATAGCTGCTCATACCAGAAAGGGAATTGATGAAACTTAGGAATGATCGGAGCGATCTAAAATATTAAAATTTGGTTTAGAGAAAGTGCTTTAAAAATTAAAACAAACTGCTCAATCTTGTTGACTATAAATTTTAATACATATCTACTCTACTGCGATCGCCAAAAAAGATCGCCAAAAACTAAAGGCGGCGCAACGCGCCGCCTTCACCTAAGAAGAACAAGAAAAAGTACGATGTTGCAAAGATGGCATCTGACGGCGAATTTGATCGATTCGTGAGGGTTGGATTTCGGCGATCGCCACACCAATGCGATCGCCTGCATCTGCCATCACAATTCCCCAAGGATCAACAATCATCGCATGACCATGAGACTGACGGCGCGGCGTATGCATTCCCACCTGTGCAGGCGCAATCACATAGCTAGTATTTTCGATCGCTCTGGCTTGCAATAAAACTTGCCAATGATCTTTACCCGTAAAAGCAGTAAAGGCGGCAGGAACAAATAGTACATTTGCACCAAGTTGGGACAGATGACGATAAAGCTCTGGAAACCTCACGTCATAACAAACTGATAGCCCCAAGTTGCCATATTTCTCAGAAGCATATACAGGTGGTAACTCAGTACCTGCCAGCACCGTTGCCGACTCCTGATAAGTATTGCCATCGGGAAGATTGACATCAAATAAATGCATCTTGCGATAACGTGCTAGCTCTTCACCTTCACGCCCAATTAATAGCGCCGTGTTATACATTTTGCCCAAAGAGCCGTTATCACTATCCGCAACAGGTTCAGGAAACCCGCCACCGAGTAACAAAATTTGATAGCGTTGGGCGATCGTAGTTAGAAATTTTTCACTTTTCTCGGCAATTTCTTGAGAAAGCCTTGTCTTTTCAGTCTCATCGCCCAAAAACGAGAAGTTTTCGGGTAAACAAACTAATTCTGCACCTCGATTCACTGCTAGTTGGATCAGATCTTCTGCTTGAGCCAGATTTTTGTCTACGTCAGACACACTGGTCATTTGTACGGCAGCCGCCAAATATGACTTCATTTCAATCCTTAAAACTTTCCCACATTAAATTCAGTTGTGCCGTAAAGCACTCATCTTAGATTACCGTGCGATCGCGCGATAAAAAACTAGAAAACTAAAAATGACGCATCACGCCGTTTTTTATTCAAAACCCAAAATATGAAAGGCGGTGCGGAGCGCCGCCTTTCATATTTTGAGTTTTGTTACAGGTGGCAGCAGCTACACTTAGCTGAGCTTGCCAGTGACAATATACGCAACACGCAGCGCCACATTAGTTGCATGATCTGCCATCCGCTCTAAATGATGAATTGCCAAGACCATCAGCATTACAGGCTCAACTGCCTCGCCAAATAGCTGCTGAGAAGCGAGTAAGTTATAGATATTCTGGTAGTCACTATCGACCGCATCATCTTTAGCTTTGATTTGTGAGCCAATATTTTCATCTAAATTCGCTAAAGCTTCTAAACTTAGGGCAAGCATCGCCCGACAGCGATTGGACATTACCTGTAATTCGCCTAGATAGGGCGATGGCGGATAAGGAAAAAGCTTAATCGCAATTTCGCCAAGATTTTCGGCATAGTCGCCAATCCGTTCAATATCGCGGATCAATTGCATCAAAGCGCTCAACAACCTCAGATCGCGAGCGACTGGTGCTTGTAATGCAATCAAATTGTTACAATCAGTTTCAATTTGGTGATAAATCTGATCGATTTTTTTGTCTTGGGCATGAATACGGATAGCTGATTCAAGATCTCGCTCAAATAAAGCCGCATGAGCCAAAAGAAACGAATTCTCAACAAGTGCACCCATTCGTAAAGAATCTTGTTCTAGTCGGTGCAATTGGCGTTCAAATTCACTCCTTGTTTGTTTCTGCTGTTGAGATAAAGTTTCGACCATTGACTCCGACCATATTAAATGAAGCAAGAAAAAATTTATATATATTTTACATACTTGTCCTATATCGTGACATAGATCATCATTCTTAGCAGTATTTGCCAATACTGTTGCAATACTTTGCGCTGTTATAAAACTCAGAAAATTTTTTAAAAGTGTCGCTTTGCGACACTTTTAAAAAATTTTCTGTAATACTCAAAGCCTCAACAGGCTGTAAGCTCCGAAGCTATAAGTTGCCGATCGCCACTACAATCCCCATTTAATAAAATCAACGTGGTTGAAGAATTTTGCTCAAAGCCAATCTGTTCGTAAAACTTTTGCTGATGAGTGGTCATTAAATAAACACGCTCAACGTTGCAAACATGGGGATGCGCTAACACCGTTTGCACTAACTTCCGCCCCAATCCTGCGCCGCGATAGTCGGGATCGATCACCACATCCCAAATGGTCGCTCGATAAACGCCGTCACTGGTGGCGCGAGCATGTCCGATTAAGCGATCGCCATCCCACACGGTGACAACTGGTTTGGAGTTAGAAATGGCGATCGCCATTCCTGCTAAAGTACGCTCCTTTGCCCAAAATGCGCCCAATCTAAATAGTGCTTGTAATTTCTCTAAATCAACTTCTTCGTAGCGATCGCTAAAGCGAATGTGGCGATGATCCATTTGATTAAACTTCCGTATTTGTTAACCAATTTTAAATAAGGTTTACACAAAGGCGATCGCGTCAATGTATCTATTCTTGCTACATTCTCAAAAAAATAAAGGGCGCTTCGCGCCCTTTATTTTTTTGATTTTTTATTTGGCTTGCCAAGGTTCAGGTAAATACACCTTTTTGGCTAAGCCAACAGCCCGTAGCACATATATCACGCCCCAAGTTGGATCGATTTCCCACCATTTCAATCCAGAACGCGCTGACTTAGGAAAAGCGTGGTGATTGTTGTGCCAGCCTTCGCCGTAGGTCAAAATTGCTGCCCACCATAGGTTTGTCGAATGATCGGCGACTTCTGAAAAGTTTTTGTATCCCCATTTGTGACAAGCGGAATTAATCAGCCAAGTGCTATGCCATAGGAATACTGAGCGTATTGCCACGCCGTAGACCAAGAATGACGCGCCGAGACCAGAGAAAACTTTTTCACCGATTACATAAAGCAATACTGCGAGAGGCACTTGCAACAGCAGGAAATAAATATCTAAAAATTTGTAGTAAGGATCGTTGGCGAGATCGGGAGCAAATTTGCAATAGTTTGAGCGCTGAAAATGTTCAGGCTTAGAGTACATGATCCACATCATGTGACTCCACCAAAAACCTTTATTTGCCGAATAGGGATCTTTTTGATTGTCTTCTGTAAAACCGTGATGCTGACGATGTCCGCCCACCCAAAATACGGGACCACCTTGCAGGGCTAAGGCTCCAATTGTGGCGATGATGTATTCCAACCACTTCGGCACTTGAAAGCTGCGGTGGCTAAGTAGTCGGTGGTAGCCTAAGGTAATGCCGATGCTGCCAAACAACCAATGGAGGAAAACTGTAAGAATCACAGCTTGCCATGAGAAGTAAAAAGGGGCAGCTAAGGCAGCAATATGAAAGGCACTGAAAAAGGCGACATTCGTCCAATTCAGCTTATCTTCAGTTGAGATCGTTTCAGTAGTGGCGGTCATGAAATAAAAACTTTGATTATGGTGTGGAGACAGTGGCGATGACATGCAAGTATCACTTACAATTATAATAAGTTTAACTGCTTTTTAAGTAATAATGCAAGTATCACTTGCAAATCATCTCAATGGTACATGCACTCATGACTGTATCTCGAATTCCTACTCGCCAACGTATAGTGAACACAGCACTAGAGTTGTTTGCTAGCAAAGGAATTACCGAGACGACTACTCGCCAAATCGCGGATTTTGCTGAGGTCAATGAAGTAACCTTATTTCGACATTTTGGGAATAAACATGGTTTGTTGCTAGCGGTGTTGCAAGAATGTCTGCAAAAATATTTGGTATTGGCTCAAGTGGGAGAGTCGCTCATGGTGTCTGATGTGTCTAGTCAGAGTGATTTACGCAGATTCCTGAAATATTATATCCAAAGTTCTTTGCGGGCGATCGAAAGCGTGCCTGAACTGATGCGATCGCTTGTCGGTGAAGCAGGACAATATCCTCTCGAAAGTCGTCAAGCTCTGGCTCAAGGAATTAATCAAGTCAATCAAACGATCGCCGCCGCAATCCATGATGTGCTGATCAATTCGCGTCTGCAATATTCTTTACCACCGATTAAGCTCGCTAACTTATTAAATACTTGCATTTTGGGTTACACCGTCATTACTCTGACTAGCGATGTGCAAGCAATTTGGAGCGATCGCGATGAGTTTGTGAATACGCTTGTGGAGATGTTTGTTCAAGAAGTGATTCCAACTGTCCAAGCCCGATCAATTATTGATATTCCTGCGGAAACTGTCCGCGAAATTCTTTTGCAAGCGAAAAAATGTGGGGCAAAGGACTATGCGATCGCCTATCTATTATTTGGTGCAGGGATGACAGCGCTTGATATTACGCGCTTGCGGTTGAAAGATTACCAAATTCAAGCGAATCACGGAATTTTACGCACTCAAGACTCTAATACAGATGGGCGATCAGTACCGCTTAATCAAAAAATTCTTGGTCATCGCTACGGTTCGGCAACCAATAATCCTCTCAGCGCCTATCTTAAAGCTCGAAAAAACGATCTCAAAAATGATTTAAAGCAGCTTAAAGATCATAGAAATAACCCTGAAAGTATTGATGATATTGAACTGATGTTTCTTAGTGGCGATCGCCAACCTTTGACTTTAGAATCGATCAAACAACTGTGGGAACATTGGACACAACCCTATCGCAATCTCGATAACTCACCCCTGACAATTGATCAAGTGCGGCATAC
>JBBRQX010000059.1:0-9996 GCA_038225745.1 Pseudanabaenales cyanobacterium
GTACTCATGTTTACAAGTTAGTCGAGAGCATTTTAAAGAGTCTAAATATGACCTAGCGATCGCGAATATGCCAAAATTAGAACAACAGACGATATTGATTTAGCCATGCAGCAATTACTTTACATCGAGATTCCTACACCTCAAATTGAAGCCGTCAAAACATGGCTCCAGTCTGAGTACCAGCCGCCCTTTGGTAAAAAATTTGTTGCGAAGCATGGCTTTATCCTCGATCGCCAAAATCGCTCAGGCGCGATCGCGCAGTTGTCAGTATTTCTTTGGACATTGCAACGCACAACTTATCTAAAAGTTTTCCGATGGTCAGATGAGGTTATGGATGGGGAATCTGAATTTCTCGATCACCTCACCAAGGCATCGCGTCAAGCTTTTCCTTATGAGTTTAAGCAGTTACCAGCGATCGCCCCAAACCAATCCATATTTGAAGCACTAAGCTCAGAATATCCCCTCACCGCTAAATTTTTCCAGCGTATTCCCAATGGTGAATATGATCTCAATCGCGTCTATTGGTGGGAAAAGCGCTGGCGTGAAAGCGTAAAATCTATCAAAACGCCCAAACAAGTAATCTTCACTAACCCAGAATCAAATCCTGCGAAGCAGGATTTGATTTATGACATTGTTTACATAGGTGGCGCATTGGGCGCAATCCATGCGGCGATGATGGCAAAACTAGGCTATCGAGTTTGTTTAGTGGAGCGGATTCCCTTTGGGCGGATGAATCGGGAATGGAATATTTCTCGTGCGGAATTTCAAAATCTGATTGACTTTGGGCTATTTACTAAAGAAGAATTTGAAAGCATGATCACGGCGGAGTATGTAGATGGATTTAATAAGTTTTTTGATAGTAATAATCCACCGCGTCTCAAAGCGAATGTTTTGCATACACCTACAGTACTGAATATTGCGATTAATACTAATCGCTTATTAGAGATTTGCGGTAAGAAATTACATGAATATGGTGCCGTGATCTGCGATCGCACTGAATTTGAGAAAGTCGTGATTAGTGAGTCAGGCGCGACAGTATTTGCTAAGAATCTGGAAACTGGCGAACCTGTAATCATTAATACAAGATTGGTAATTGATGCGATGGGATCGGCTTCAGCGATCGCGCAGCAACTTAATGCGGGTGAAGCATTTGATAGCGTGTGTCCGACTGTGGGCGCAGTTTTAGAAGGTATCGATCAATCTGTGTGGGATTCCCAATATGGTGATGTTCTCTTTAGTCATGGCGATATCTCGCGGGGGCGGCAATTAATTTGGGAACTCTTTCCTGCGGAAAAGGATGAACTCACAGTTTATCTATTCCATTATCATCAGGTCAATCCAGAAAATGCAGGATCATTATTGGAAATGTATGAAGACTTTTTCACGATTTTGCCTGAATATCGCCGTTGTGATATGGATAAGTTAGTTTGGAAGAAGGCAACTTTTGGCTATATCACAGGACATTACAGCCTGAATGAAGATTCTAAAAAATGTGCTTTTGATCGGATATTAGGAATCGGTGATGCGGCTGCATTGCAGTCACCGCTTGTATTTACAGGCTTTGGCTCTCTTGTTCGTAACTTGCCACGTTTGGCGACTTTGCTGGATACGGCGCTGAAGCATGATTTGCTCAAAGCTGATGACCTTAGCCAAATTAATGCCTATCAAAGCAATATTGCGGTGACATGGCTATTTTCAAAAGGAATGATGGTTCCGACAGGAGCGTATTTGCCGCCAGAGCGCGTTAATTCGATGCTAAATACTTTCTTTGGGTTACTTGCTGATGAACCGCAGGAAGTCAGCGATCGCTTTATCAAAGATCGCCTCAGTTGGTTGATGTTCAACCGCCTTGCACTGGTCGCAGCTTTTAAAAATCCTCAATTGATTCTATGGATTTGGCAAATGGCAGGTGCGAAGGATTTATTGAAATGGCTATCTAGTTACGGCGCATTTACGCGCAGTTCGCTGACTAATGCAATTTTAGGCGGATGGCTGCCGAAAATATTGCAAAGTTCTCAATCTTGGCTAGAACCTACAAATCCACGTCTGTGGCTGCGCTTGCTAAGTTGGAGCTATGCCATTAATTATTCCGTTGGTAAATCTAACCGTGACGGTAAAACCATCTCCTAACTTGACTGCAATTACTTGATACCAGCCAGCAGGTTCAGAGGGGTAGTATATTGTTTCATCCAAAGCAAGCCCAGTCTCTACCACATTAACCAGTCGTTCAAATAGCTCAGGCTTGAATTTATCGAGAAATTTCCTTAGCACTAATTTTCCAATTAAATCTTCACGACCGCGAGCAAAGATTCTGGCGATCGTTGGATTTACCACAAGACAACGAAAATCTACAATATCGCCTGTCATGGGGTCGCGCACTGCTTGCACCGCCGCAATGCCATCGGATACACTGTTTAAAACGCTTGTGACTAAGGCTCTAGACTGATATAGCATTTCTTCAGTCTCTTTGTGCCGAGCGATCGCGTCCTCTAACAAACGCTTTTGGCGGAGGATTGTCAATTGGTTTTCGAGGCGCACCACCACCTCTTCTTGCTGAATTGGTTTGCATATATAATCAACGCCGCCAGACCAAAAAGCCTTTACTTTGTCAAAAACATCATCTAAACTACTAATGAAAATTACAGGAATATCTCGTAAATCTTCATCCTCCTTGAAGGCTTGACAGACTTCATAACCATCCATGTCTGGCATCAGGATATCTAAGAGAATCAAGTCTGGACGTTTTGCTTTCGCTGTTTTCAGCGCCATGCGTCCGCTAGTGACGCTACGAACGCTATAGCCGAGTGTAATTAGTAAATTGCTTAGTAATTGTAAATTTTCTGGAAGGTCGTCTACTAAGAGGATATTCCCCGTTAGTTCAATTGAGGGATTATAGATCATGAATTAACACTGCTGCCTTAAACTGATCATACAGCGCCTTGCGCTGCCATAGAACCCAGATAATTGTGAAAGTGCAGCGAAGCTGCACTTTCACAATTATCTGGGTTCTGTAACTGTATGCCAGACAATTAGCTTAAGCCCATTGTTTTTGATTAAAAAGCATAAAAGCTGTGACGCACGCTGCGCGTGCGCCACAGCTTTTATGCTTTTATGCCTATTTACTTATTAGAGATTCAGTGAGGTCGATTAATTTCTCAAATTGGAAATTAGCGGCTAGTTGAGTTAACGATCGCCCTAAGACAACTTCTGTTTCTGGAATTTCTCCAATTAGCTTCATGACAATATTTCTTTCAGCTTCAAGAGAAGATGTGTATAACTCCATTATCCAGCTATCTGGCATAACTTTTAGATTTTCAGAAGTTAATAATATTCCTCTAGAGCTATTAGCTTTATCTGGGTGAGGAATATTTTCAGATATGTATTTCACACCGAGATGCTTGGCAATAGTATCAAAAATTACTTGTTCTTCAAAGGGTTTGCGAATGAAGTCGTCACATCCTGCGGAAAGCACGATCGCTTTTTGTTCTTCTAAAACACTAGCAGTTAGGGCAATCACGGCTGTGGCATTGCCTTTGGTGGTGGACTTAATGTATTTGGTTGCTTCATAGCCATCCATGACAGGCATTCGCATATCCATCCAGATCAAATGCGGTTGCCATTCTTCCCAAATCGCGATCGCCTCTTGTCCGTTGCTAGCTGATTTGACTTCAAAACCCATAGGGCGAAGCAATTTGATTAGTAACTGGCAATTTACTTCTTTATCATCGGCGACCAAGAGTTTGTAAGTGGGCTGATCTGGGGCAAGTGCCAATACCCGTGTTTTTTTGGGGCGATCGCTAATCGATTCTTTGCTTATTTTGGCTTGGATCTGAAACTGAAAAGTTGTGCCTTTCCCAAGCTCGCTAGTGACCGTAATATCACCGCCCATCAACTGCACAAACTTGCGACTAATTACTAGCCCTAATCCCGTCCCTTCTTGCTTGTCTTTTCCTGCCTGAGCTTGCGAAAAAGAAGCAAATAAATTCGCCAATTCATCGGGTGCAATACCTACTCCAGTATCAGTAATAATGAAATTTAAGGTGCAATCTTGGGCAGATGTATTGATGCTGTTTGCCTGTAAATGCACTTTACCAACTTTCGTAAATTTGATCGCATTACCGATCAAATTAATCAATACTTGACGCAGCTTGATTTGATCGGTGGAGATATAGCGGGGAAGGCGATCGTCTCGCTCGAAAATTAAGTCTAGTTCATCTTCATTCGCTCGTAAGTAGAGCATGTCTTCTATATCATCTAATAGAGAATATAAATCAAAATCCTGAAGATTTAGAGTAGTTTTTCCTGCTTCGATCTTTGATAGATCGAGAACGTTATTAATCAGCGTTAATAAATAGCTGCCACTATTATTAATAATACTGAGATTTTCATAATGTTCAGTCGGTAGGTTTTTGGTACGCATCATTAACTGCGAAAAGCCAAGCACTGCATTTAGAGGCGATCGCAGTTCGTGGCTCATATTGGCAATAAATGTACTTTTAGCTTGGTTCGCAGCCTCGGCTTTAGCCGCTAATTCGAGAGCCTTGGCTTCACTCTGACGCAGATCGCTAGTGCGATCAAGGACTCTTTGTTCTAATTCCGCATTAACTGTTTGCAAACGCAGATTTGCTTTACAATTTTCGTTAACAATCGCCAAAACTGCCATTGTTGTTAGCGAGATCACACCCATAAATATTTGCAGCAATAGCAGCGAATCACCTTGCTCTATACTTCTATAAAAAATTCCAAATTTATAAGCGGTCGCCAATGAAGCTGTCATCGCCACAAGCATCACTAGCAAAGTAGTTAGCCTTGCTCCAAATCGAAAAGCCGACCAGAGTAATGGGGGTAATAGCAGATATTCGAGTGGTTCACTTTTGTAGAATGAGAAATAAGCAACAATGAGCAGACTGATTGAAGCGGCAAATACTTCCCAATTAAACCAAGATTTGATTGCGGCATCCCGTGGCAATCGAAACCATGTCAACACTAGAGGCGCAAACACTAAAACTCCAACAGAATCGCCAATCCACCAAGGTAAGAAAAATTCTAGAAAAGCTCGACCACTAGCCATCTTAGGTAAGCAACACGACAAAGATCCAGTTAGTGATTGCAGAATAGTTCCACTAAATAGGGAACAGAGTGAAAACCTCACTACATGCCGAACTTGATTTAAAGGATATTTTGTGCGCGTAAATTGTAAAATCAGAGAAACTGTGATTAATACGCCAATAGTGGAACCAGTGGCGGCGATCATCGCTGCAATTGATAAGCCACTCGCGTGAGATTGAGCGTTGAAACATATTGCGCCTAAAAAGACTCCTACCCAACGCGATCGCCCCCAAGCCAAAAGTAACCCCACATTTGTTCCTGCTCCTGGCCAAACGGGAGAAGGAAGATCACCTTTGTAAATAGCGCGAGATGTCACCCAAGACACAGCGAAATAAGCAAAAGCTACGCAGATAATCTCAATCCACCAACGCGGATTTTTGAAGTCTAGCCCAAATCGCGACAGATTCCACTTTGAGTTAGAAGATATTTGAGTGGTTGACATTACAGCGTTTTTTATTAAAAGAGTAGGCGATGCATATACTCATAATGTCATATGAATATATGTAACGCTAATATTTCTCTGCGATCGCTATTCTTCACCATCATACCCAAGAACAGAATAGCGATAAAAAGAAGAATTAAATAAAGTAGGGTGCGATCGCCCGTTCGATTAACGAACCCTAATAAATAGGCGATCGCCTATGACAAAGTTAGATGGAAGTCTATATGGTTGGATGTTTGAGTCAAAATAATCTGAGCGATCGCTGATCGCATTAGAATATAGTGAGTTTATCGAATTAGCTTATGAATACGCCCACATTAACAAGGCAGCAGATTATTCAAGTAATAGATACCTTGCCAGAAGCTTCCTTTGCTGAGCTTGTGAGTTTTATTGGATATCTTCGTTACAAGTCCATTGAACAAAAGTTAGAGCAGCCTAAAACCAGTTTTTTGCTTGCAATCGCTGGTTTAGGTGCTTCATCTGAAAATAATATTTCAGAAAGAGACGAAGAGATCTTATCGTCTGAAGTAAATCCGATTCGTGGATGGAGTCTTGATCTAGATGAGCAAGTATGACTGCTATTCTTGACACCAGTTTTTTGTTTGCACTGACAGATTTATCAGATCGTAATCATGCTCGTGTTCTATCTATAGCTCAGAGCATAGATGAGCCGCTATTACTGCCGACTGTTGTTTTGCCTGAAGTCTGCTATCTGATTTCATCAAGATTAGGACATCAGGCTATGCGTAAATTTTTAGCAAGTTTGGCTGTTAGTGATATCCAGATTGAGCCATTGACTGCTGTAGATTTAGAACGAGTCAATCAGGTTTTAGAAAAATATGCGGACAGTCAACTTGATTTTGTTGATGCTGTGATATTTGCGATCGCAGAAAGATTAAATATCACTCGTGTACTAACTCTGGATCGCCGTGATTTCTCGATTATGCGTCCAAAGCATTGTGATTATTTTGAGATATTGCCTTAGTTAATGCGCGATCGCCCGTTCGATTAACGCACCCTAATAAACTTGCGATCGCCCTTAACAAGGTTAGATGGAAGTTTGTGCGATCGCTTTTCTTTGAGTCAAATTAATCTAAGCGATCGCGCTTTGGATCACAATCTTTGCAGAAACTCATCATATTCTGTGTGTGTCCCAATCCAAAACCAGTAAATATGGTCGTCCTCTAATAATCCAAGCACACGATAGTTTAAACTCACACGCGCTGAATAAATTGGCTGGCGCTGGCTGACTCTTTTGAACTGAAGGCTATTGTGGTAAGGATCTGAAAACCAAAGAGCATAAGACTTGGCAGCCTGTTCTTGAACTGAGATGGGTAGCCCGTCAAGTTTTTTCCGAAAAGCTTTTGTGACGCTTGATTTCATCTGTAAGCCTATAAGTCAAAGGCTTCTGCTAAAGGCGTGACATCACTGATCGCTATTTCTTGACGTACCATTTCAGCTATGCAATCCCACTGATGATTTGTCGTAGATGTAAACCGGGATTGCCATCTCACATCATCCGCCATTTCAGCTAAAAGTCGAGATGCGATCGCATTCTGTTCATCATCAGATAAGTTTTTTAGTTGGGTGATCGCCTGTTCAAGCAATTGAGTCATCGTAATATTTCTCTGATCTATTTCTCGTCATTATACCCAAAGCTAGAATAGAGACAAAAAGAAGGATTAAATAAAATTAAGGGGCGATCGCCTGTTCGATTAACTCACCCTAATAAATTTGCGATCGCCCATGACAAAGTTAGATGGAAGCTTATGTGGTTGGATGCTTGAGTCAAAATAATCTAAGCGATCGCCGATCGCATAAGTTGTAAATATTGTTATCATATTTAAATATCCAAATTAAAAATCAGTATGAAATGGCGTGTCGTTCTTGAATTTGATCCTGAAACCAGAGATTGGGCAGTTTGGTGTCCAGAGTTGTCAGGATGTGTTTCCGCAGGAGAAACCGAAACAGAAGCCTTAGAGAATATTCGTGAGGCGATCGCTCTTTATCTAGAACCTGACCCTATTAAATTAAAATCAGGGGCTGTTTTGCGAGAGGTTTTAGTCGGATGACTCGCGATCGCCGCATGAATGCAGATAAGGTTGAAAAGATTTTAGGGAAATATGGATTTCAGTTAATTTCTCAAAAAGGAAGTCATCGCAAGTGGCGAAATTTTGATCGTCAGCTTCAGGTGATTGTTCCGTATCACAAGAGTCGTGATTTGCCAATTGGAACTTTTCGTAACATTATGAAGGGTGCGAATATTCCAGAAAGTGAATGGAAAACTGAGTAAGAGAGGCGATCGCATTTCGATTACCCCCCCTAAGAAATTAGCGATAGCACTTGACAAGATGAAAGGGAAGTTTATGCGATCGGATTTCTTTGAGTCATGACAATCTGAGCTATCAGATCTAGCTATAAATCCTCTTCATAGCTAGCCCCACCCTTTTGCCCAAAAAGTCCAGATGCTTCTTGCTGCTCCTCAAGATACTCTTTAAGTTGTTTACACCGTTCTTTCACTAACACTTCAAATTCAAGCAGTGTAGAAAGCTCATTGTCATTACGAGCTTTCAATTTAACACCTTCAGTCAAATCTTTAATACTTAACGATGTTTTAGGTTCGCCTTTAATAACAGAAGAAAAGCTAGTGAAATGCTCCAGCAGCGCTCCCTCTTGTTCACTATACCTTGCGCCAACTAGACTAGCATTGTACTTTTTATACTGGCGAGCAGCATTTAATTCTTTATCGTCCAAGGAAACTTTGATGGTAAGTTCATAGTAAACCCCTCCAAAAGTTCCTGTCAACTTCTCACAATTTGATGCAAATTTCATGCAGAATCTCCTTTTAAAATATAATTACAAATGATACGAATTTAGATATTTTTAGAGCTTTTAAAGCAACTTTAGTGAAAAAAAATTACTCATAAAGGAAAAAATATTAGAGAAGCCCTTTCCCCTTCAAAAGTGTGACCGCCGTTTGTATCAATTGTTTAACTCCAGTATGCTTACTCCCAGTAAAAGAAACGTGGTTGTAAGTATAAATACCTGTATTTGGATTGTAATCAAAATTCACATGAGGATATTTTGTTGTCTGACCAATTTTTCGCACAGTGTAAGTGGTTGTACCGTCAAGTTTTGGGTTGGCAGCATTTTGGCACTCATGTACACCATCTCCTGCGGGTTCCCATGTGTTACTCATAAAATTATCTCCACAATTGTGTGAACTCAGATGAAAGTATTTGTTGCCTGAAATCGTCAAATAAAAAAGTAGATTTTCGTATCTATTTCTTCATGATTTGTCTAGTCGTGGCAAAGAAATTAGCCATCTTCCATGCTTCAGATTCGTCTGACGCTTTTCCTGCAAATGAACTTGCTACTTTCACATCTCCGCTACTGCTATCCCAAAAATACTCATAAGCTTCTCCAGACGGCGATTTAACTTCACCAAGCTTAATAAAAGCCACAATTTTTACCTTTTTTCTAATTCTTACGGTTACTATAAATGAATTTACTGAGATTTCAAAGCGGAAAAAGGCGGATGGGCTAAAATATTTTTGTTGAGACGGAGAAAAGCGGAAAAAGGCGGCTATAATTTGGGTGTTTACTCGTTATTCTAAATATGGACATTAGTGAATTGTTGAAAGTTGTAGATGAAACTATGTTTGCTAGAACAGGCAAGCGTCTCAATGATTTACAACGAAAGGTGATTGAGGGGGCTTTAAATTATCAGAAGTATGTTGACATGGCGGATGTATTTGGGAAGAGTGAAGGTCATGTTAAGGATGTTGGTTATGAACTTCTGCAAATGCTATCGGATATTTTTGAAGAGCCAGTTAGTAAAGGGAATCTCAAATCTGTTTTAGAAAGACAGAGAAATGTAACTGTTAATGTTGGTGATGGAAATGTTGGGAATTTTGGTCATATCAGTAATTGCGTAAATTCCTATTCCGATCGCACTAAAATTGAACCAGATAAAGTTCCATTAGAAAAAACTGATGCTCAGAGAGACAAGCAAATATCCAAAATCAAAAGATTGCGCGAAGTTGGCTTCACTGATGACGCAATATCGGAATTTTTGGAAATCTCGTTAGAACTAGTCGAGAGCGTAAATTAGGAATTTACTATCTAGGACATATATCAAAAGCTAGTTGTGAACGATAAAAGCATACATTAAACTCTAAAAAGAAATTTAACTGACCTAAAAGAAGTGGCGGGTCATTCGACTCAGCCCAAGCAAAAGCCAAAAGAATAGGTGGAAAATCTGCAATTTGTGCAGTTACAGCTAATCCCTTAGCTTCCACTGGTGCAAGATTTCCTGATAGAGGAATTGAAAAATTTTGATGTTCCCAAACTGCTCCTAAATCTAACCCCCATTTGTGAGGTAAAACATTGAGACTCGCTCCCGTATCTAGCAAACCGAATATTTCTAATGTGCGATCGCCATA
>JBBRQX010000060.1:0-9896 GCA_038225745.1 Pseudanabaenales cyanobacterium
AAGCTAAAAATCTATAAACAGAGATAGAAGGTAAAGTGTCTAATCAAGTTTCTAATCAAGTATTTATAAATTTATCTGAGTCAATCCAACGTACTCGCACCGCCGCGATCGCTTTGGCAAAATTATCAAGCGATGCTAAAAATGCAGCTTTAGAGGCGATCGCGATCGCCTTAGAACAACAAGCCGAAATAATTTTAGCTGCCAATCAAAAAGATCTCGCCGCCGCCCGTACCAACCACTTGTCCAGTGCCTTGATCGCTCGTCTCAAGCTCGATCCTAATAAGCTCAAAGGAATGATTGCGGGGGTGAGTGATGTAATTCGCCTTGCCGATCCCATTGGCGATCGCCAAATTCATCGCGAGTTAGATGCAGGTTTAGTTTTAGAGCGTTTGTCCTGTCCTTTGGGAGTAATCGGTGTCATTTTTGAAGCACGTCCTGATGCGGTGACGCAAATTGCGGCTCTGGGAATTAAGTCTGGCAATGGCGTAATTCTTAAAGGTGGTAGTGAAGCGGTGCATTCTTGCGAAGCGATCGCTTCTGTAATCTATCAAGCCTTAGAAACCTTATTTGCAAAACAGGGAGGCGTATCGCCAAATGTGGTGCAGCTATTGACCACTCGTGCGGAAACCTTGGCAATTTTACAAATGGATAAACTAATAGATTTAATTATTCCTAGAGGTTCCAATCAGTTTGTGCGCTATATCCAAGACAATACGCATATTCCTGTACTTGGTCATGCCGATGGAGTTTGTCATTTATATGTCGATGCTGCTGCCGATTTGGAAAAAGCGATAGCGATCGCGATTGATAGCAAAACCCAATATCCTGCTGCTTGTAATGCGATCGAAACGATGTTGGTGCATAGCGCGATCGCCGCAAATTTCTTGCCATTAGCTTTAGCCGCTTTTCAAGAGCGCGGTGTGGAGTTAAGGGGCTGCGATCGCACTCAAAAAATCATTGCGATCAATCCTGCTGCTGAATCAGACTGGTCACTGGAATATTGCGATTTGATTTTAGCGATCAAAATTGTCGATTCTTTAGAAGCGGCGATCGCTCATATCACCACCTACGGCTCCAAACATACAGAGGCGATCGTTACTGAAGATCAGGCGATCGCGGATATATTCATGAGCGATATTGATGCGGCGGCGGTCTATCACAACTGTTCAACGAGATTTGCCGATGGCTTCCGCTATGGCTTCGGCGCAGAGGTGGGGATCAGCACCAACAAAATGCCACCACGCGGGCCAGTTGGCTTGGAAGGGCTAGTTACTTATAAGTATCGACTTGTGGGCCATGGGCATATTGTCGCTAATTATGTGGGGGCAAATGCTAAAGCATTTACTCATCGAGATTTATGAGTAACAAAAAGGTGTGGCACACCTTTTCTGGTGAGTATAATTACTTAAAATTTGACATTAAAAAGAGAATTATAAAGAAAAGCTTAAGCGATCCCCAAAATGACAAAATTTCTAGCAAAATAATATTATTCAAACGGAGCCAGCTTATATAAAGGCTCTAAATTTAAATAACAAACCAATAAAACACAAAAGAATAAGTGACTTCAAAAGACGATTGGTAATTTTTACCTAGTCTGAAGAGGTCACTTATTCTTTATATAGAGCTGTCGCCACTTGGGTTAAAATAAACCAAAACCCAAAAAGTGGATGCGGCGCTTCGCGCCGCATCCACTTTTTGGGTTTTATGTCCTGACATCCTTAGCGACAGCTATAATTGGTAAAAATCTTATTCTGTTGGCAGTTTAGAAGCGATCGCTAAATTATTTACTTGTGAGTTAAAAATCTATTTGTGGAAAGATTTAATGTCCGCACTGTGATTGATGGGTATACCCAAGGCTATTTTTTAATGTCAGAGGGCGATGGAGAGCCGATTGAGTGGTATTACACCAACAGTCGCACCTTGATTCCGCTTGACGATCGCTTTCGATATCCTAAATCTCTGCAACGGGTAATTAATCAAAATCGCTTTGAAATAAAGATAGATACAGTATTTGAGGATGTGGTTTTAGGCTGTGCCGATCGCGAAACTACTTGGATCTCGACAGAAATGCGATCGCTTTATACGAATTTACATAAGGCGGGTTGGGCGCATAGTTTTGAGGCTTGGCAAGGCGATCAATTAGCAGGAGGGATTTTGGGAATTGCCATACGCGGCATATTTATCGGCGAGTCAATGTTTTTTAAGATTCCCGATGGCTCTAAGGTGGCGATGGTGAAATTGGTGGAACATTTGCGATCGCGTGGTTATGGTTTATTTGATGCTCAGTTAATGAACCCTCACCTTGAGCGATTTGGAGCATTTGAAGTTGATGATCAGGCTTATAAGGCTTTGTTAAAGCAAGCATTATCAAAATCTTGTAATTTTGCAATGTAATTACAGCGTTCAAACTAAGCACCAAAATATATTTAAAGCAACCACTGCAACTTGAAGTTCAAGATCTATAGACTGAGCTTTAAGAATTTGAATGGAACTAGCACTGAAGAATAACGAACACCGACAAGGGTTAAGAAATCGGTAAATGTCAAAGTTAGCGATCGCGCACTTTATGCAGACGGTTTGGGAACAAAAAGAAGTGAAACAGAAACTTATTTCAGGGATGTTGATTGCTAATACGAGCACAATTGTCGAGGGATTGGGCGGTAAATATATATCTTTTCAATTTAACAAATTCATTTTGCCTCTATAATGTGATGCTGACAGCGTTTAGTCGCTCTAGCAAATCTTCGATTTCAAAAACCTCAAACCGTTACACACAGCAAATACGCATGGCATTTTTAGATCGGCAGGGTCGTTTATTTGGTAAATTTAGCATTCTCGATATCGGCGCGATCGCTACGATCTTGATTGTCCTGATTGGCTTATTCATCGTCCCTGGCAATAGCGGCAGCTCGATCGCCCAAATGCTATCTGCCGAAAATAAAACCGTTCAAGTCGAGATGAATGTACGTGGTCTAAGCGCGACTAATCCCCAAACCCTAGTCAAGGTTGGCGATAAAGTAAATATCATTATTCGCAACCAACCACGCGGCGAAGTGACGATCAAAAAAGTTGACATCTCCACCCCCAAAGTCGTTGCTGCCAAAGCTGATGGCACTGCGGTTTATTTTGAAGATCCCCGCGCCCTAGCTACATCTCAGTCCGATCTCGTGATCACCCTTGAATCAACTGCTAGAGTTACTAATGACGGTGTCGTATTTGGCAATGAAAAAGTCAAAGTGGGAACTTCAATTGACATAGAAGGATCAAAATATATTATTCGTGGCAGTGCGATGGCAGTGCGGTACTAACTATGCAACCCTCATTCCCTCAAGGTTTTGTGCTTAAAGGTCGCTACGCTGTTCTCTCAACGATTGGACAGGGCGGTATGGGGCGCACTTACTTAGCGCAAGACCTCGAGCGCTTTAATGAAACCTGCGTCCTCAAAGAATTTATTCCGCCTCAAGATTCACAAGAAGTAAGCGAAAAAGCAAAGGAACTCTTTCGCCGTGAAGCTTCGGTGCTTTATCAAATCCGCCATCCGCAAGTACCAGAATTTCGCGCCACCTTTGAGTCTGAGGGCAGACTGCTCTTAGTTCAAGACTATGTGGAGGGCAAAAACTACCGCAATTTACTGCTCGATCGCCTCAAAGTCGCCCAAACATTTTCTGAAAATGAAATTTTGGCGCTGATGCAGCAGCTTTTGCCAGTGTTGAGCTATTTGCACGGTCACAACATCATTCATCGCGATATCTCGCCCGAAAACCTGATGTTGCGATCGCAGGATAATTTACCCGTACTGATTGATTTTGGCGTAGTTCAAGAAACCACAGCCAAACTCAACTCGCAAATGGGGATTCCCGCCTCAACGGTTGCGGGTAAGGCAGGTTATGCCCCACCTGAGCAATTACAGTCTGGCAATGCTTACGCCAATAGCGATCTCTATGCGCTTGCCGTGACCTCAATTGTTTTACTGACTGGCAAAGAGCCGTCAGAACTGTTTGACAGCATCAATTTGGCTTGGAATTGGCAACAGTTTGCTAATGTCAATCCTGCTTTCGCGAGGGTGATCAACCAAATGTTGAGCTATAAACCCACTAATCGCTATCGTTCGGCGGATGAGGTGATGCAAGCCCTGCAAGTTGCCCAAGCTTCTTTTTCGGGTGCAAAAACCTATGCAGTCGGGCGACAAGTTCCGTCCAATGTCGCCGCGACATTGCCACAAAGAACCGTGGTAGCTGGCGCTAGCAATCGTAATCCTGTCAATTATGGTAATAGTGAGCAAAATGTACCCAATAATTCAGGTAACGGCGGTGGTGTGAATTGGCTTATGGGGCTTTTAATTATTTTTATTGCAGGTGTTGGCTCTTGGGCGGTGACATCATTCCTCTTCAGCCGCAGTCGAATTAGTCCTAGTCCAACTGAATCAGCGATCGCCTCACCTAGCGCCACTCCAAGCTCCAGCCTTGTCACAAATATCAATACCAGTATTGATCTCAAGCCAACCAATAGAGGGCTGGATGGGGTTGTTAGCGAAAAAATCGCGGCGGGTCAAGTCATAAGTGTACGATTTAATGCTAATAAAGAAGATTTGCTCACCGTTTCTCTCTCAGGCGCTGATTTACAAATGACGATCCAAAGTGACGATCAAGTTGGTCTAGATCGTAGAGCGATCGATAACTCGTCGGGATATTGGCAAGGTCGCTTGAAAAAAGATGGTGTGTACTTCGTCAAAATCAAAACGACTGGTGCAAATGAAACAACTTACAAGCTTAATGTTCAATTAGAATCTCCCGTCAAACCGCAACCAACTGCGACTCCAACTCGAACTCCCACGATCACCCCCACGGCTACACCGACAGAAACGCCTACATCGATTCCTACACCAACCGCTACTTTTACAGAACCAACGCGATCGCCTAATCCTACACCAACCTTTACTCCCACTGAACCACCAAGAATTCCTGAGCCATCACCAGTTCCTACTCCCAACCAGCCTGCGCCTGAGACATTAAGACCTAACTCAAATCCTATTTTCTCTCCTTCTAGATAATGCAAATCGTAGAAATTAAATTCCAAAAGCTCCATCCAGACGCGCAAGTTCCTAGTTATGCTCACCTTGGTGATGCTGGCGCTGATGTGTTTTCAGTCGCGGAAGTCACTCTGCAACCAAGTGCTAGAGCCGCTATTCCAACAGGATTAGCGGTTGATATTCCCATTGGTTACGAAATTCAAGTGCGTCCAAAAAGTGGACTCGCGCTCAAACATGGTATTGCCGTTCTCAATGCTCCTGGTACTATTGATGCTGGTTATCGTGGCGAGATTCAAGTAATTGTAATTAATCTTGGTACAGAATCTTATACATTCGTAAAAGGACAAAAGATTGCTCAATTAGTCTTGAAACCTGTATTTCAAGCTAACTATGTGGAAGGCGAATTAGGAACTAGCGATCGCGGTATTGGCGGCTTTGGCAGCACTGGGCTGACCTAAAGCAAAAACGAATCACAGTAAAAATTTTAAAAGGGTTGCAAAGCAACCCTTTTTTTGTAAAAACCAAAATCTAAAAAGCTGTGGCGCACAAGCAGCGTGCGCCACAGCTTTCTGGATTTTAAGGATTCTTTTGCCTACTTAACTTAATTAGCTATAATAATTTCCTAGAGTCACTTTGTTAGCTTAGGTTAGAGATCACATGAGTCTGTTTCTGGAACGTCTTCACAGCAGCGATCGCCCCGTCATCGTATTTGATGGTGCAATGGGTACAAATTTGCAAGTACAAAACCTCACCGCCGAAGACTTTGGCGGCGCAGAGTATGAAGGTTGCAACGAGTATCTGGTGATAACCAAACCCGAAGCAGTTGCCCAAGTGCATCGCGACTTTTTAGCAGCAGGGGCGGATGTGATCGAGACGAATACTTTTGGCGGCACGTCAATTGTCTTGAATGAGTATGACCTCGGACATATGGCATACGAACTTAGTAAGAAAGCCACTGAGTTAGCCAAGTCCATCGCCGCCGAATTTTCTACGCCTGAGAAGCCGCGTTTTGTGGCTGGCTCGATTGGTCCCACCACAAAATTACCAACTCTGCTGCATATCGATTTTGACAGCATGAAGCAATCATTTATTGAGCAGATCGAAGGGCTATATGACGGTGGTGCAGATTTGTTACTGGTCGAGACTTGTCAAGATGTGCTGCAAATTAAAGTCACATTAAGTGCGATCGAAGAATTTTTTGCTGAAAAATCTAAACAGGGAAAGCCACGAATTCCTGTCATGGTGTCGGTGACAATCGAAGCCACAGGTACAATGCTTGTTGGTTCAGATATCTCAGCGGTGGTCACAATTTTAGAACCCTATCCTATTGATATTTTAGGATTAAATTGTGCAACGGGGCCCGACTTGATGAAGGAGCATATGCGCTATTTAAGTGAGCATTCTCCTTTTGTCGTCTCCTGTGTCCCAAATGCTGGCTTGCCTGAAAACGTGGGTGGTCACGCTTTTTATCGCCTCACTCCTGAAGACTTAGGCGACCATCTTCAGCACTTTGTCGAGGATTTGGGAGTGCAAGTGATCGGCGGTTGTTGTGGGACGACTCCTGCTCACATTCAAGCTCTTTCGGAGATATCAAAAAACTTCAAACCAAAGCAGCGCCAACCTTTAATAGTTCCTTCCGCAGCTTCTATTTATAGTTCTCAACCCTATACTCAAGATAATTCATTCCTAATTGTTGGCGAACGTCTCAATGCTAGCGGCTCGAAGAAAACTCGCGATTTATTGAATGCAGAAGATTGGGATGGATTGGTAGCGATCGCGCGATCGCAGGTTAAGGAAGGCGCACATATTCTTGATGTAAACGTGGATTATGTGGGACGCGATGGCGTGCGCGATATGCATGAACTGGTATCGCGGCTCGTAACTAATGTCACACTGCCCCTAATGCTCGACTCCACCGAATGGGAAAAGATGGAGGCAGGGCTGAAAGTAGCTGGCGGTAAATGTATTCTCAACTCCACAAATTATGAAGATGGAGAAGAACGCTTTTGCAAAGTCGTCAAACTTGCGAAGCAATACGGTGCAGGAATCGTCATCGGCACAATTGACGAAGATGGCATGGCGCGAACTGCCGACAAGAAGTTTGAAATTGCTTCTCGTGCTTACAAGCAAGCCACCGAAGAATTAGGAATGCCAGCCAGTGAAATCTTTTTTGATACTTTAGCACTGCCAATTTCGACAGGTATCGCCGAAGATAGACAGAATGCGGCGGCAACCATCGAATCGATTACCCGCATTAAAAAAGCCATGCCTGAAACCCATATATTGCTTGGTGTTTCTAATGTGTCCTTTGGCTTAAACCCTGCTTCGCGAGTGGTTCTTAACTCAGTATTTTTAGATGAAGCGATCAAAGCGGGAATGGATTCATCGATTGTCCATGCTAGTAAAATCGTGCCGCTCAATCGTATTCCTGAACGACAATTAGAAGTATCGCGACAATTGATTTACGATCGCCGCGAATTTGATGGCGATATCTGTATTTACGATCCCCTTGGTGAGTTTACGACCTTGTTTGAAGGGGTTTCGACCAAGCGCGTTAAGGTTGATAAAGCCAATACTCCCATCGAAGAGCAACTCAAAAATCATATTATTGACGGCGATCGCATTGGTTTAGATGATGCTTTAGCGATCGCGATGCAACAATACGAACCGCTTATTATCATTAACCAATTCTTACTGGATGGCATGAAAGTTGTCGGCGAATTGTTTGGCTCTGGACAGATGCAACTTCCCTTTGTGCTGCAATCTGCGGAAACAATGAAGTCTGCTGTCGCTTTCCTAGAGAAGTTCATGGAGAAAGCGGAAGGTTCTAATAAAGGTGTGTTCCTAATTGCCACGGTTAAAGGCGATGTGCATGATATCGGCAAGAATCTCGTTGATATTATTCTTTCTAATAATGGCTATAAAGTTGTCAATATCGGCATCAAGCAATCAGTTGAGAATATCGTCAAAGCTTACGAAGAGCATAAAGCCGACTGCATTGCCATGAGTGGATTGCTCGTCAAATCCACCGCCTTTATGAAAGATAACCTTCAAGAATTTAATGATCGCGGTATTACAGTTCCTGTCATCCTTGGCGGCGCAGCGCTCACACCCAAGTTTGTCTATACCGACTGCCAAAATGTCTATAAAGGCAGAGTCGTCTATGGCAAAGATGCTTTCTCTGACCTCAACTTTATGGACAAATATATGCCCGCAAAAGTTGAAGGGAAATGGGAAGATTTTAAAGGATTCTTGGATGAGAATCTAGCAGTTGATGAGTTGGCAACAGCCAACGATACTAACGCCATAAGCGCGGCTGACGAAAAAGCTAAAAGCGAAGCATTACTGGCAGAACGCTATCTCGATATCGAGCGTTCTGAATCTATTGATACAAATATCTCGCGTCCCACTCCTCCTTTCTGGGGAACAAAGATTTTCCAAGCTGAAGATATTCCCTATGAAGATCTATTCTGGAATCTCGATTTGCAAGCGTTAATCGCAGGTCAATGGCAATTCCGCAAACCTCAAGACCAATCTCGCGAAGAGTATGATGCATTTTTGCAAGAGACAGTCTATCCAATTCTAGAAACTTGGAAAGAGCGGATCATTAATGAGAAGTTATTAGCACCGACTTCTGTTTATGGCTATTTCCCTGTACTTGCTGAAGGGAATACGGTTTATGTGTACGATCCTCAAGATCTTGATAACATCAAAGCAGCCGTGCCAATTCACTCATTTGTATTCCCGCGCCAAAAGTCACTACGTCGTCTCTGTATCGCTGATTTCTTCTCACCTAAAGAGTCTGGAGTTATTGATGTATTGCCTTTACAAGCCGTGACCGTTGGACATATTGCGACTGAGTTCGCGCAAGGCTTATTTAAAGCTAATCAATACACTGATTATCTCTATTTTCATGGTTTAGCTGTGCAAATGGCAGAAGCGATCGCCGAATGGACTCATACTCGTATTCGTCATGAACTAGGATTTAGCTCGGAAGATCCTGATAATATCCGCGATATTCTGGCTCAGCGCTATCACGGCTCACGCTATAGCTTCGGCTATCCCGCCTGTCCAAATATGCAAGATCAGTACAAGCTCTTGGATTTGCTAGATTCTAAGCGTGTTGATTTAGTGATGGATGAGAGTGAGCAACTCTATCCTGAACAGTCAACTACTGCTTTGATCGTGCATCATCCTATGGCTAAATACTTCAGCGCTTAACTATCACTCGCACAAATATTGAAAGTATTACAGAGAAATGAAGCAGTTTACCCTAAGTTCAAAACGATCAAAATTATTAGTGATTGGAATTACTTTATTAACAATGCTAGATACCAATTTACTTTCTTTTAATAATGCGAAAAATTTGTTTGGATTCTCGCTACAGGTAGAGGCACAGACAACGGATAAAAATATTGATGCTAAATTGTTTATTGAAGGAGCAAGAGAAAAATATCAGCAAGGAAACTATAAAGGAGCATTGTCTGATTGTAACGAAGCTATTCGCCTCAGTCCTAATTATGCTAATGCATACAATTGTCGGGGAAACGCAAGAAGTAAGTTAGGAGATCGTCGAGGATCATTGTCTGATTATAATGAAGCCATTCGTCTTGATCCTAAATATGCTTTTGCTTTTAGAAATCGTGGATTAGCGAATTTTAAGTTAGGAAACTATCAAGGAGCATTGTCTGACTACAGTAAAGCTATCCTTCTCAATCCTAAATACACGGAAGCTTATATTGGTCGCGGAAATACTAGATCTAATTTAGGAGATAAATATGGAGCGATTTCGGACTATACTGAAGCCATAAGAGACTACCAAGAAATAATAGATCCCGCAGCTTAGGTTGATTTGCCGCAAATCTCA
>JBBRQX010000061.1:0-9850 GCA_038225745.1 Pseudanabaenales cyanobacterium
ATCGCGATGTTAATGCTGCAATAAATTTAGTACGGCTAGTTAAGTCGGATTTTAAGCCTGTGGACAAGAAGGAGCCGTCTCCCTTGGTTGAATCAGGAAATAAACAGCAAACTAGGTTTGCATAGGTTTTTTATAACGGACTATAGGAGAAAAGCGAACATGACCACTGTTGTTATTGAAAAAACGCCACATGATTCTTCTGTAAAGCCAAAGTTGACTCTTGAAGAGTTTTTATGCTTGCCAGAAATTGATGAAAGTTACGAACTAGTTGATGGAGAGCCGATCAAAAAAATGTCACCTAAATTTTTCCATTCTTCCTTGACAACCGTATTCTGGGTAGAGCTTTCAAGGTGGAGTGACGGACAAGGGCGCGTGAGGGTAAAGTGGTCGGTAACATTGAAACGAAAAAATGTCGATTGGGTTCCCGTCCCTAACTTGCTGTACATATCCCACGATCGCCTTGCCGTCGATTGGCGAGAGGATACGCCTTGCCCAGCATTACCTGAATTGGTAATTGAGATTGTCTCACCCGACCAAACGTTTAATCAGTTAGGTCAAAAAGCAACGGATTATTTGAATGCAGGAGTGGATCGGGTATGGATTGTGTATCCACCAATGCGAAGTCTGACCGTATTTTTTCACGATCGCCCACCTGAGACTTATCGCGGCGATCGCCTATTAACTGATGAAATCTTCCCTAACTTGGCTGTGACATCGGAGCAGCTTTTTGTAAAAGCAGGAATTTAAATAGAAAATTAAAATAATTCTTCCCAATTAAAAATCACATCAGGAAAGGCAAGCATCGCCAAGGTATCATCCGCTTCGTAACGCCGCATCTGTTTATATCCCGACGATGATGGCAAAGAATATCCCTCGATCGCCTTTTTATTAATATCAAACAACCACATTTCAGGAATCCCCGCCGCCGCATAAAGTGGCATTTTTATATCACGGTCATAGGATGTCGTGCTGTCGGAAACTTCGATAATTAACAAAATATCTGAGGGTGTTGGCAATCCCTCTTCATAAAAATCATCGCGTAACTTCAAAATCGCAAGATCGGGCTGGGGCTGGGAATTACCATCTAGAAGAATTGGATTTTGCGCCCAAATCATCGTGCGATCGCCTAGTTTTAACTCAAATCTTTTGGTTAATCTTGCAACACAAAGTGCATGTTTTAAGCCAATCGGTGACATTTTTGAGAGTTCTCCATTAATTAATTCAAAGCGATCGCCTTCTGCGAAAACACCAGCTTCATGCATGAGGTGATATTGCTGGGTTGTGAATTTATGCGTGAGGAGTTGGGCTGTCATGATCTTAATAAACCTCTTTCGCGATCAAAATTGAAACTGATATTGATGTTAACTCAACCTAATACAGGATTTTCTGCCAATCCTAAAGCCGATCGCCCTAACCTCTCAAATTTTTAAACCAAGCTTGTAATAGTTCTTGACATTCCTGTTCACGAATACCCGCGATCGCCTCTAGCTTATGAAAAGACACAGCACTATCAGGCAAATTCGCCACCGTGCGAATCGCCCCTGCTTTGGGATCGTCAGCGCCATAGACTAAAGTGCTAACTCGCGCTTGCAAAATTGCCCCCGCACACATCGGACAAGGCTCTAAGGTCACATATAATGTGCATCCGTTCAGATGCCAATCTCGCAATACTCGCGCCGCTTCTCGAATTACGATAATTTCGGCATGAGCCGTGGGGTCGCGATCTCGTTCTTTACGATTTACGCCTGTCGCGATCGCCTCTCCCAATTTATTCACAATTACCGCGCCCACAGGAATCTCTCCCGCCGCCCCTGCTTCTTTTGCTAAGGCGATCGCCCGATCCATCCAAGTTTGATGTATTGCCAGATTTTCAATCATTATTTATGTAGGTGAGTAACCGCGCGAAGCGCGGTCGGTCTTAAATAATTAACCGCGCAAGGCGCGATCAACCCTAAATTATTAACCGCGCAAAGCGCGGTTAATAATTTTTGGGTTTATTGTTACATTTACCGCCATTTTTTTGCAAAATAGTATTTAGTCCTGAATTGAGTCTTCCATGTCCCCAGAATCAAACTCCCTAGAACCGATCGCCTTAACCACCCCACTTTTTTACGTCAACGATCGCCCCCATATTGGTAGCGCCTACCCCACGATCGCGGCGGATGCTTTTGCACGGTTCTATCGGCTCAAAGGGCATCCTGTCATGTTTGTGACTGGCACAGACGAGCATGGTCAAAAAATTCAGCGCACCGCCGAAAAAAATAATCTATTGCCTCAAGAGCATTGCGATCGCACCGTTGCTGAATTTTATAAACTATGGGAAAAATTTAATATTCGCTTTGATCGATTTACGCGAACAACTGCGCCAAAACATGGAGCGATCGTTAACGAATTTTTTCAGCGCGTATATGACGCAGGGGACATTTATTTAAATCAACAAAAAGGTTGGTATTGCGTTGCGTGCGAAGAATTTAAAGAAGAGCGTGAACTTCCTGCTAGTCACCATTGCCCCACCCATACCAATGTTGTGTGTGAATGGCGCGATGAACCCAATTATTTTTTCCGCCTGTCCAAATATCAAGCAGCCTTAGATACATTTCACGAAGCCAACCCCAACTTCATCCAACCCGAAAGCCGCCGCAATGAAGTCTTGGGATTCATGAAGCAGGGCTTGCAAGATTTTTCGATCTCCCGTGTCAATCTCGACTGGGGCTTCCCGATTCCCACCGATCCCACCCATACAATTTATGTTTGGTTTGATGCTTTGCTAGGCTATATCACCGCCCTACTCGATCCCGACGATGAGCCAACTCTCGCAAACGCGCTCAAAAATTGGTATCCCTTTAATCTGCATATTATTGGTAAAGATATATTAAGATTTCACGCGATTTATTGGCCAGCGATGCTGATGTCTGCGGGCTTAGAATTGCCCAAGCGAGTTTTTGGTCATGGTTTGTTGACAAAAGACGGACTGAAGATGGGCAAAACTTTAGGCAATACCATCGATCCCTATGAGCTAGTTGGTCGCTATGGTGCTGACCCACTTCGCTACTATTTTTTAAGGGAAATTGAATTTGGTAAAGATGGTGATTTTAACGAAGAAAGATTTATTGCGATCGTTAATGCCGACTTGGCTAATAGCCTTGGCAATTTGCTCAATCGTAGCCTTGGTATGGCAACTAAATATTGCCAACAAACTATTCCTGTGGGCGATCGCAATGATCGCAGTCAAGTATCAGATTTAGCCCGTCCCGTGATTGAGCAAGCGACAACCTTGGGCGATCGCGTCGCACTTGATTACCAAAATCTTAATTTCCGCGCCGCTTGCGAGAAGATCCTCGAACTAATCTGGAATTGCAACAAATTAATCGATGAAACTACGCCTTGGAAGCTATTTAAAGCAGGTAAACAGCAAGAAGTTAATGAAACTTTATATACCTTGCTTGAATCAGTACGGATTGCGGCTTACTTACTTTCCCCAATTACCCCGCACATCAGCATCGCAGCCTATCAGCAACTAGGCTTAAACTTTGACGAAACATCTCCCCCTGATTGGAGTCATACAACGTGGGGAATACTCAAATCAGGTGAGGACTTAGCGTCACCAAGTCCAATTTTTCAACGCATTGAAAATACCTAAAATGTACGTCTCTGAGTATATTTACTTATGGTGTATAGTTGGGATAAAGCTTTAAAGATAAATTAATTATATTCAAAGCTTTATCTTAAAAAACGTTTTATATCTTTTGAAAATCATTCTAAATTTACTTTAAATCTGTTTTCAAAATCGCTCGTATAAAATAAACCCTTTTGTTAAATATTACTTTTAACCGCCAACGCTATTTTTAATTAGGCTGTACGTCTGTTTATTAAAAAGTTTTAATAGTTTTTTCTGAATTAGGTAAAACACTTAGGACGGTTTTAAGTATCCATGCTAATACCAAAGCTCCATCCCGCAGCACTAGATAACAAACGTTCTATAGGCAAAAATATGTTACCTTTCGAGCAAGATTCTGGCTTCAAAGCCGACCAAATTTTAGAAAATCGAGGGCGCGTCGCTATCTTTATCGATGGATCTAATCTTTTTTACGCCGCCCTGCAACTAGGACTGGAAATCGACTATACCAAGTTGCTTTTGTGCCTTACCGATAGTTCGCGTTTGCTACGCGCATTTTTTTATACAGGGGTCGATCGCACCAATGAAAAACAACAGGGATTCCTGTTATGGATGCGTCGCAACGGCTATCGAGTCATTTCTAAAGAACTCGTCCAGTTACCCGATGGCTCCAAAAAAGCTAATCTTGATGTCGAAATCGCCGTAGACATGATGGCACTAATTGGTTCCTATGACACGGCTGTGCTAGTCAGTGGCGATGGCGATCTCGCCTATGCAGTCGATGCCGCAAGTTACCGTGGCGTTCGCGTTGAAGTAGTCAGCTTGCGATCGATGACCAGCGATCATTTAATTAATGTTGCCGATCGCTATGTCGATCTCGAAGCAATTAAAGACGACATTATGAAAGTATCGCGACCTCAATCCCCCAGCAATTTACCTAATCCTGCACCATCGATCGCCAGCTATACTTACCGCCCAATCTCTGGCGTTGGAGCGTTAGACAGCGATCGCAATCACTAATAATTATCTTTGGCGATGGTTGCCCCAACCAAAATAATCTTAAGCAATCCTAAAATATATTGACAGAAGTTGCCGTTGTCAATATATTATAGAGTTCGCTGTAAAATATTACGTCTTCGTAATTTGCTTCTGCCGACTGTAGCTAACCCACTGCATAGAACGTACGCTCTCACGAAGATAGTGTTGTACAGCCATCCGTCCAAAAAGACTCTAGTAAAACCCCTCAAAAGGTCTTCAACAAGTGCTTTTAGGGCAAACATGAAATTAAAAACTGACAATAAATTGGGAGACTTATAGTGGCTCGCATTGCAGGAGTTGACCTTCCTCGTGACAAGCGCATCGAAATAGGACTAACGTATATATACGGAATTGGTCTGACTAGCGCCAAAAAAATCTTAGCAGCTACCAAAATAAGCCCTGATACAAGGGTTAAAGAACTTACTGATCCTGAAGTAACAACTTTGCGCCAAGAGGTAGAATCCAACTTTCAAGTAGAAGGCGATTTGCGTCGTCTCGAAGGTTTAAGCATCAAACGCTTAGTAGACATTGGTTGCTACCGAGGTCGTAGACATCGTATGGGGCTTCCTGTGCGCGGACAACGCACTCGCACCAATGCGCGTACCCGTCGTGGCGGTCGTCGCACGGTCGCAGGTAAGAAGAAGGCTCCAGGTAAGAAGTAAGTAAGGATTAACACGAAATAATGGCTCGTCAAACAACCCGTAGAACTGGCGCACGTAAGAATAAGCGCAACGTCCCTAATGGAGTCGCTTACATCCAGTCTACTTTTAACAACACGATCGTCACGATCGCTGACACCGTAGGGGATGTCATTTCTTGGTCTTCGGCAGGTGCTAGCGGCTTTAAGGGCGCAAAAAAAGGTACTCCCTTTGCAGCCCAAACTGCTGCTGAATCTGCGGCTAGAAGAGCAATGGAACAAGGAATGCGTCAAGTTGAAGTAATGGTTACTGGTCCTGGATCGGGTCGCGAAACCGCAGTGAGAGCTTTGCAAGCTGCGGGACTCGAAATCACCCTTATCCGTGACATTACCCCTATTCCTCACAATGGCTGCCGCCCTCCAAAGCGCAGACGTGTGTAATGAGTTACGAATTCGTAATTACGAATTAATAACTGTTGTTAATCAGTAATTTGTAATTCGTAACCAATCAAGTCATTACTTGAATTTCTGATTATTTTATCTCCCAATCCCCCCTTTGATTTTCGTTTACTCTTGCAGACTAAGTCGGTACAAATATGGCACAGTTTCAGGTTGAGTGCGTTGCATCCCACACAGAAAAAGACAATAGCCAGTACAGCCAATTTGTACTGGAACCACTAGATAGGGGGCAAGGCATTACCATTGGAAATGCGCTCAGACGAGTATTGCTCTCCAATCTTGAGGGTGCGGCGGTCACTGCTGTTCGCATTGCTGGTGTTAATCATGAATTTGCGACAATTCCGGGCGTGCGGGAAGACGTTTTAGATTTGATGCTCAACCTGAAGGAACTCGTGCTGAAGTCTTATAGCTCAGCACCGCAGATCATTCGTTTAGTAGAGCGCGGTCCAAAGCTAGTTACGGCTACCAGTTTTCTTTCTTTGCCATCTGATATCGAGATTGTCAATCCTAACCAATACATCGCCACTCTTAGTGAAGGTGCAACCTTGGAAATGGAACTCACGATTGAGCGTGGTAAAGGCTATCGTTCGGTAGACCGCTCGAAGGAAGATCACAGTTCGCCCATTGACACGCTCAAAATTGATGCTGTATTCATGCCTGTGCGTAAGGTCAAATATGAGATTAAAGATGCTCGGATCGGTGATGCGATCAATAAAGAGACTCTACTTATTGATATTTGGACAAACGGCAGTATTACGCCTCAAGAAGCGCTCAGCCAATCTGCTAGCGTGTTGGTAAATCTATTCTCGCCCTTGCAAGAAATTACTCTTGCGCCTTCATTGCCACAAGAGCGTGATGAGCAGGACGAAACTAAGCAAATTCACATTGAAGAATTGCAACTGTCGGTCAGAGCTTATAACTGTCTCAAACGAGCTCAGATTAACACTGTCGCTGATTTGTTGGAATACACCCAAGACGATTTACTGGAAATCAAAAACTTTGGTCAAAAATCGGCTGAGGAAGTTATGGATGCTCTCAAACAGCATCTTGGCTTGACCTTAACTGAGTCCAAAGCTTCTAAAGTTCTGTAGGTTTCATATCCATCTAGTACACACCTATGCGTCACCGTTGTAAAACCCCCCAGCTTAACAAGGCTGCCGATCAACGCAAAGCCCTCCTCCGTGCTTTGACAACTGATCTAATCCTCAGAGGCGAAATCAAGACGACCAGAGCTAAAGCTGATGCCGTTCGTAGCAGCGTCGATCACATGATCACTCTTGCTAAAAATGGTTCTCTGCACGCTCGCCGTCAAGCGATCGCCTATTTATACGATATTTCGGTCAAAGATGGCGAACCTGTAAAAGATCGCCCGATGACCAAAACCAAGCAAGAACAGCTACCTGAAGAAGAGCGCGTCACCACCTTGGTTGACTTGCTGTTTAGCCAAGCTCCTGAACGCTATGCCGATCGCAATGGTGGCTATACCCGTATTGTGCGGACGATTAGCCGTCGCGGTGACAATGCGGAAATGGCAATCTTGCAACTCGTCTAATCCAGATGTTTGCTGCTTATTCTCAGTCTCCCCGTCGTGTTGCTCTGGTTATTCAATATCTAGGTACGCATTTTTATGGGTGGCAGAGACAGCCAAATCATCCCAGTGTGCAGCAAACGATTGAAGAAGCGATCGCCAAGATCTGCGGAAAACTAACCGTTTTGCATAGTGCAGGTCGGACTGATACAGGCGTTCATGCGGCGGCTCAAGTGGCGCACTTTGATACGTCCAGCTTGATCCCACCCCAACGTTGGGCAAAGGTACTTAATAGTTATTTGCCTGAAGGCATCTTGATCTGTGAATCGGTAGAAGTCGCAAGCGACTGGCACGCAAGGTTTTCGGCGACATGGCGGCGTTATCGTTACACGATTTACACAGCCTCAACCCCGAATTTATTTGTAAAGCAGTTTAGCTGGCATTACTACCACGATCGCCTCAATGAAAAGCTGATCAATCAAGCCTTGCAGCCGATGCTCGGCGAACAGGATATGGCAGCATTTCAGAGAGCAGGTTCAAGCCGTCCCCATAGTCGGCTAGAACTTCAAGAAGCAATCTGTTGGCGGGATGGTGATTTTGTCCATGTCGAAGTTCAAGCCAGTGGCTTTTTATACGGCATGATCCGTTTGTTGGTGGGGCAGCTTGTCGATGTCGGGCGATCGCGCCTGAGTATCGAAGCCTTTACTAACATCTGGCAAGAAAAACGCCGTATCGAAGTCAAGTATGCCGCTCCGCCACAAGGACTATGCTTATTGGCGATCGGTTATGCCGATCATCCATTTGCTGAAAAATTTGATAGAAATATTTCACAAGTATATTTCGCAGATAAATCTCATAGATAACTCTCGTTTGTAGAGAAACTAATGACTACAACTACTACACTTACTCCCAACAAAAGCTACTTACCAAAAGATCCCGATCGCAAATGGTATGTCATTGACGCAGAAGGTCAACGCTTAGGTCGCCTTGCTAGCGCGATCGCGATTATCTTACGCGGCAAAAATAAGCCAATCTATACGCCTCACCTTGATACGGGTGATTTTGTCGTTGTGATCAACGCCGAAAAAATTGCCGTAACTGGTAAAAAATTCACCCAAAAGCTATACAGAAGACATTCTGGTCGCCCAGGTGGAATGAAGGAAGAGACTTTTGACAAAGTAATTGCTCGTGTTCCTGAGCGTATTTTGGAAACTGCCATTAAAGGTATGTTGCCAAAGAATACCCTCGGTCGTCAGCTTTTCACTAAGCTCAAGGTTTACAAGGGTGCTAGTCATCCTCATGAGGCTCAACAGCCCGAAACCTTGGTCATCAACACTATTCCATCGCAGAAGTAGGAGAAATAACCAATGTCAGATACTGAACGTTCTAATCGTGCCGTTTACTGGGGAACTGGTCGTCGTAAAAAGGCGATCGCCCGTGTGCGTCTCGTGCCAGGTGAAGGCAAAATCGTGATTAATGGTAAAGCGGGTGATCTGTACTTGCAGTTCAACCCTACTTACATCTCAGGCGTAAAAGCTCCTTTGGAAACTTTGGGCTTGGAAAATGAGTACGACGTTTTGGTCAATGCTCATGGTGGTGGCGTAACAGGTCAAGCTGATGCGATTCGCTTGGGTGTTGCTCGTGCATTGTGTGAACTTGCTCCCGAAAATCGTAAGCCTCTCAAAGTTGAGGGCTATATGACCCGCGATCCTCGTTGTAAGGAACGTAAAAAGTATGGTCTTAAGAAGGCGCGTAAGGCTCCTCAATACTCGAAACGGTAATTACAAAATTACAAAAAAAGAGAGATTGCACTTTGTGCAATCTCTCTTTTTTTGTGACCCTATAAACCAAACCCAGAATTTTTAGAAAAGCCCCCCTTCGCGGGGCTTTTCTAAAAATTCTGGGTTTGGTTTGCTGTAAATTTTAATTTGGCGATGCCTTAGTTGTTGGTTTAGCAGCAGGCTTGAGCGGAATATTATTGGTTTGTAACCAGTCTTTGCCAATCCTAACTGTAATATCTGACTCGATATCACCCGTTGACTCGATTAATACTTCGCCAATACCTAAAGCCTCGCGCAGTTTTTCAGCACTTTCGCGATCGCCATTTTGAGCAATAATTTGCGTTTTTGCTAGGGGCTTAGTCCAGCGATCGCCAGCAGGAAATACTTGAGCATATCCCGCTTTAGACAAAACAGTTGTTGCTTTCTTGGAGCCATCAGGCTGGGACATACTATCTTGAACTGCAACCCTCATATTTTGAGGTGAATCATCCAACACACTTGCACCCGCCTGCTTCATTCCCCCAAAGCTCTGGTTCATAATCTTGGCAAGCAGTCGATTATCCAAAATCCAGTAGCTGAGATTGTCAAATTCTCCAGAGTTACTAAATCGACCTGGAGCCATATGCATCTGAATACTTTTGCGATCAATCTTTGAGGTATAAGCAGTAACGGCGAGGACGTCCTCAACAGATAGGTTTGTGTCAATACTATCCTTAAGAATTGTAAGGATTTCAGGGAATTTAGCGATCGCTTCGGGCTTGAGTTTCTGCTCGATGAAAGCGCGGAAAAAT
>JBBRQX010000062.1:0-9748 GCA_038225745.1 Pseudanabaenales cyanobacterium
CTAGCAACTCTAGTCGCTGTCTTAATATGCCGTTCTCTGCTCTTAATTCTTCGTTACCCGCTCTTAGTTCTTGGTTATCCGCTCTTAATGTCATCACGATTTGCTGCACGGACATTGGTGTTTCTAACCAATCCTTGCCTACGACATTTTCTTCTTCTAGCGGTTTTGCTTTCATCTTTTTTAATTTACCCTACTTTGCCTTTCCCGCTCCCTTTTTTTTCGTTCACCCTTGGAACGGTTACAGTTGATGAATGGGGGCAAAATTTCTAATTTCAATGCTATTCAGCATAAACTATAGTCTTTTGTAAGTTAGTTTTGGTTCATTGTAAGTGTGTTTCACGATCAATTTTTAAAATTTGTGATTTTAATGATGTTGCAGCGCTCGCAGTTAATGGAAAGCAATTAAAAATTTTTCAATCGGCATATAAAAATCCTAGATAATTCAGTTCCTATTAATTTAACCTACGCGATTGATGATTGTTCAAACAGATTTAGTTGTTCATGTAGATAATTAGGACAATCAAATTCTGGAGAACTTTGAACTGAAGGAATGATGAATTTGTTTTTACCCTTCTCCTCAAGTAATTTTGCAAAAATAAGCCAAGAGATGATTCTAGAACTATAATCACTCTTGCTCTTATTTTTAGTAACTTCGTTACGAGAATAAATATCTGTGACAATTTCTTGTAACCGCCATTTGGTTATAACTTTACGAATCTCTATTTCTTTATAAATTGCCTGAACGATAACATGATCTTTCAGTGATATTGCTAAATATCTAGAAAGATCGCTTTCTCCAGTGTCTAATAAACTAGGATTAATTGCTACTCTTCCTCTATAAGAAGATGCTATTTCAAATTTTTCTAAATCCCAAATAACACTTTTAGCTGTCTTTACTGAGGAGACTAAAGCACTAGTAAATGATTCTTTGGTTAAGCCACAGAAACCTGCTGTCTTAAGTATTGTTATAGCTTTTGTTATTATAGGCATTGTATTTCTTATCATATATGTTGCAGGTGATTTATCTCCTGCCCATGGTAAAGATAATTGGTGATTTTGCTGATGAAATAAAAATGGCTCACTACTAGAAACTACATATGAATTTTCTAATGTATTGAGTTGTAAAAACTTTTCTACTGACCAAATTGGTAAAATATTTCTAACGTATATTTCAGATGATTTGGTAACAATCCCATCAATTCCTAATGTAAGGCAGCATTCGAGATCAATTGCTTCATCAATTTCTGAATCTCGATGGCGTGCATTTTCAAAGATGCTTGAAGAACCTTCGCAGATAGTGAATTTATACTCAAGATCAGCAACTAAATTATCAGCATCTTTAACCGACTTAGACATACTAGTAAGACTATGAATTTTATCTAAGCTAGATCTGGTTATATAAAACTGTACATGAGAAAATTTAAAAATAATTTCACAGAGCGTTATATAGTCTGACGAGTTAGATTTACTTGTATTCAGAAGTATATCTAAAATAAGTTTATAGCCAAGGAGTATCTTCATTAATTCCACTCCTCTAGGCTTGAGCATTCAGAGTTAGAATTTGTTTCGATTACATTAGCTTGTTTTTCAGTACCCATAAGCTTGCGTAGATCACCCACTGATTTTAGCTCTTTCTCATCGGAATTGGAGGATAGGGTTAATTCTTCTGGAATACGCCCGATCGCATTAGCAACCGCATCAAGATAAACATCAAAGTCCATCCCATGCGCCTTAGCAAACAACCTCAACGTATCTGCCTTGGTACTGCTCTCACCTTTCTCAATTCGACTGACTTGGCGATCCGACAAACCGATAATATCGGACTGACGTAGTTTATACTTCTTGCGTAAAGTTGCGATCGCCTTGCCAAATACTTGATCGTGAGTTGACCTGAGAGCATCAAACTTTTGCTTCCATTCAGGATCAGTTACATAACGAAAAGCATCAAGATCGAGATGAATATCGGCACTTTCCCAATAAAGATAACTTCCATTATTAGCAATTTCAAAATTGCTGCGTTCATTGATGGGAATAAGCTTTAAAGCTGGTAATGAAGAAAAAGAAACCTCAAACTTCTCCATACCGCAACTAAATACCAATAAGCGATCGCCAATCACCATTGCTTCAGAAATTAATTGTTCCTGCGCTCCCATAGCCCAAGCATTAATTACTCTTTGGGGCAGATCAGAAGTAGCATGAACGAGAGTATTTCGCATAACACGTAAATTTGCGCGATCAAACATCTGTGGCAACCACTTAGAATCGATATCTTCTCTGATAAACAGTGCTCTCAAATGATGCTTTTGGTTTGCATTTCGCACAATATCAGCGATTTCTGGCAATCCTGTCGCTGAAGTTAGCACAAATAAATTTAGTGCAGAGTCTAAGCCCTTTTCATCAGATGAATGCAAAATCTGCACTGACTTAGAGCGTAATGCAAGATCTTCATTTTCTCGATCTTGAATCAAAACAGTCATTGTCTGTTTGCTGGACATTACCGATCCTCCTTGATACATACTTTTTGCTCCCATTCGTCAAGGAGCTTAGAACGATTTTCTAAAACTAACTTTAAAATCTGCTTTTTATCCTTACTTAATATTTCAGGGTTTAGTGGATATTTAGCCTTAAAAATTAATCCATTTTCCTTGCTACTTAGCAGAATATTGATACGGATCTCCCATTCTCCTGACTTGATAGCAGCATGAAAGTGAGGTGGTTTATGATCGTGAGAGTAAAAGAATAGATCTAAACCATCTATTTTAAAGGCTTGAACCTTACCCAAGTATCGACCTAACTTTATTTTACAAAACAACTAAATATGAATATAGATCTTGACAGACATTTTGTCAATCATTATTGAAAATAAAATGTCTGATTTTGCTGGAACTGAAAAATTCATAATGCTTATGCCAATAATGAGATCGCTAACACCCTAATGCTCGACCACCTCAGTAAATCATCAAATTAGAACGGAGACTAAAGAAATGAACACCACATACAAACAACCCATCGATCGCCTCAAACGCCACATGGCAGAATATCAACCACAACTCAAACGCGCTATCGAAGCGATCGCAATTTTAGAAAATACTGATCCAGAGTCTGATGAATTTTGCAATGCCCTTGCGGAACTTCATGTCTGTACGACAATTCTAGAGCCGTATTCTGAAGGAATGCTAGAAGCGATCGACCAATTTACAGAAGACTCTTCTGGAGAAGAATAACCATATCGTCTTCAAATCAAAATAAATTCTTCTGGAATATGCCCGATCGCATTAGCAACCGCATCAAGATAAGCATCAAACTCCATCCCATGCGCCTTAGCAAACAACCTCAGCGTAATAGCCATCCGTGCAAAGAATCGATTTGATAAGGTGTAACTCCTGATCTGTTTCGTCTCGGTATATCCGTAGCCTGAGCAGACAAGCAATAGTCAATCGTGGAGCGCGATAACTTCTAAGTTGATGGACTCAGAAAATATAAAACACACAAGTAAGCGCAATTGCATCGGCGAAAGCCAGTTGTTTTGAGCGTCTAGGGGCATTTTGACAATGCCTTTGAAGCTTAGTAATAGGCTATTCAAGAATCTCAGTCGCTTCAGCACTGAGAGTGTCAATTAAAGATTCATTTCGCGATCGCTAACACCCTAAAGCGCGATCGCCTCCATAATTTACCGCCCCGCTGCTCGTCCACATTATTTTGACTTCTAAGATACTTTTCAAGAAACCAGCGATCTTTCGAGGCACGTTAAATGATATTTTAAGAGGCAGCTAGCTTTAGATGTGACTGCAAAAGTTAAAATTTTTATAGTTTCAGCGATTGCATTTTTTCACACTTATTTCATTGCAAATTTTTTAGATCTTGAGTTAAGAGGCTGGAGTTAACAGCAAGCATGGCAATTACCGCAGAAAAAGTATCCGTCGGGCGCATCACCAAGATCATCGGTCCTGTGGTCGATGCCGAGTTCCCCAGTGGCAAAGTCCCTGAGATCTATAACGCCGTTGTCGTCACTGGACGTAACTCCGCAGGTCAAGACATCAATGTTACCTGTGAAGTACAACAATTATTAGGCGATAACCAAGTTCGCGCTGTAGCGATGAGCACCACTGACGGCATCGTTAGAGGTATGGATGTAACCGATACAGGCGCACCGATTACGGTTCCTGTTGGTCCTAACACCCTTGGTCGGATTTTCAACGTATTGGGCGAACCTATTGATGAATTAGGTCCTGTTGTTACCGAAGAAAAATTCCCAATTCACCGTCCATCGCCTCCTTTCACCTCTTTAGAAACCACCCCAACCACATTTGAAACGGGCATTAAGGTAATTGACCTTCTCGCACCTTATCGTCGTGGTGGCAAAATTGGACTATTTGGTGGCGCTGGCGTAGGCAAGACCGTATTAATCCAAGAGCTAATCAACAACATCGCCAAAAAGCACTCTGGCGTATCGGTGTTTGGTGGTGTGGGCGAACGTACCCGCGAAGGTAATGACCTTTACCACGAAATGAAAGAATCGGGCGTACTTCAGTACCTCGCTCTGGTTTACGGTCAAATGAATGAGCCACCTGGAGCGCGTATGCGTGTGGGCTTAACCGCTTTGACCATGGCTGAATATTTCCGTGACGTGTCCAAGCAAGATGTATTGCTCTTCATCGACAATATTTTCCGCTTTACTCAAGCTGGCTCGGAAGTATCGGCGCTACTTGGTCGGATGCCATCGGCTGTAGGTTATCAACCAACTCTGGCGACAGATATGGGTGCTTTGCAAGAGCGCATTACCTCGACTACTGAAGGTTCGATTACCTCAGTACAAGCGGTTTACGTTCCTGCGGATGACTTGACTGACCCAGCTCCTGCAACCACATTTGCTCACCTTGATGCAACCACCGTGTTGTCTCGTGGTTTGGCTTCTAAGGGGATTTATCCTGCGGTTGATCCTCTCGATTCTTCTTCGACGATGTTGCAACCAGGTGTGGTCAGTGACGAGCATTACCGTGTCGCTCGTGGCGTGCAAGTAATTCTTCAGCGCTACAAAGAACTGCAAGATATCATCGCCATTTTGGGTCTAGATGAACTTTCTGAAGATGACAAATTGGCTGTTGCTCGCGCCCGTCGGATTGAGCGCTTCTTGTCTCAGCCATTCTTCGTTGCTGAAGTATTTACTGGTTCGCCCGGTAAGTATGTCACCCTCGAAGAAAGCATCAGTGGTTTCGATCGCATCCTCAAGGGTGAATTTGACGAACTTCCTGAGCAAGCTTTCTACCTCGTTGGCAACATCGAAGAAGTGATCGAAAAAGCCGAAAAGCTCAAAGCTGCTGGTAAATAAATCATGACTCTAACTGTAAAAGTAATTGCCCCAGATCAAACGATTCTGGATACTGTCGCAGAGGAAGTGATTTTACCTAGTTCCACAGGGCAATTGGGTATTTTGACCGATCACGCTCCTCTGATTTCGGCACTCGAAACAGGCGTGTTACGTTTTCGTAAAGACAAAACTTGGAATGCGATCGCTTTAACAGGTGGTTTCGCGGAAGTCGAAGAAAACGAAGTCACCGTTTTGGTGCGTAGTGGCGAACTCGGCAGCACGATCAATGTTGAAGAGGCTCGTAAAAAACTTGCAGATGCTGAGCAAGCTTTGGCTGGTATTAAGGCTGAAGATAAACAAGGCAAAATTCAAGCTCAGCAAAATGTGCGGATGGCTCGCGCTAGAGTGCAAGCAACTACTGCTATGTAATCTATAAGCTTTCGCTTTGCGAAAGTTTTAAATAAAAGAAATAAGCGATCGCATTAATGCGATCGCTTCTTTCTTTTTGATCTAACTTTGAAAAACTTGGGCAGTAGTTAGCTTTAATTCGGGAAAAAGAATTGAACTAATCACTTGTTCACCTTCGTAGACCTTCTCCTCATAAAATCCCTCAACCCATTCTAAAACAGTCACCTTCAACAAAAGTGGATCGACAATCCAATATTCAGTTATTCCCCTTGCTGCATATTCCGATCGCTTGTAACGATAATCGCGATCGCTTTGATTGGGACTCACTACTTCCACTGCTAAGGCTGGTGCAGGCATATCAGGCATCACGATCGAGCGATTTGCCCCTTGCATTACCGCCGCTAACTCTTCGGAAAATATTACTAAGTCAGGAATCCGCATCCGCGAGCCTGTGGTGATAATTTCAGTTTTCATGGATAGCCGATAGGACGGGACTCCCTGCTGTAAAAAACAAGCAAACAAAAAAGACGCAATCCTTCGATTGGTTTCACTTTCCGAAGCCATCAGTATTATTTCTCCATCCTCAAATTCGTACAGTGTCTCTGTGTCATCGTCATAAACCAAAAACTCCTCAAGGGTTATTTTTTTGGTTATAGCGCGATCGCTAGTTTTATCTAATGTAATAGTCATAATTGCTTTACTTTTTAGATTTTTTGTACAAGTTCTTACTTAATAGCCTAACATTGACAACTTACGAATATTTTCTAAGCTGAGCGATTTCTGTCATATTTAGCCCCGAAGCCTGACTAATCGCCGCATCATCAAGGACATCTAGCAATTGTTTTGCCATTTCCAGTTTTGCCGCCAATTTACCCTCTTCTCGACCCTCTTCCCGACCCTCTTGTCGTCCTTGACTGAGAGCCTTCTTAATCGCATTCCGTTGATCGTGGATAAACATTTCCTGCATCTCCATATCCTCAATCTGCTCAAGCGTGAGATTTACCTCATTCGCCATCTCAAATGCTTGCTTGATCTCTGGTATAAGATTCATGCTTTCAGGCACAACATCTAGTTGTCGCGCACATTTCAAGAAGTATAGCCATTTGTCAGCTAAAGTTTTTAAACCAGCAACTTCTTTATGAAATTTCGGCAACTCGACAAAGACTAACTCAATGTCATAAATCGGATAATCTATCAAAAAGTCTTTTTCTTTGAGAATAAATCGTGAGATTAATTGAGTCATCTCTGGAAACATCTCAAAATCAGTAATTGTCAAAGCAATCACAGGATCTAGCAAAGTATAGTCTTGACCGACTCCTAACTGGGTCGAATAGGCTTTGGCAGCATTGTAGAGAATGCGCTTTTCAAATCCTTCGATATTCAATACCTGCATCTCGATGATTACGGTTGTGTCATTATCGAGTTTTGCTTTTACATCTAAATAAGTCGCCTTAACGCCGCGTATTCTTGGGGCTAAGTAAGGATTCAGAATCTCTAAATCTTTAATTACGCGATCGCCGTCATAGAGAATCGCGTTAAGAAAGCTAATTAAAACATCATGACTCTGCTCTGAGCCAAAGATTTTTTTAAAGGCATAATCAGTTTTGGGATTGATAAATCGCATATTTTTAATAAAGGAAGATGAATTTAAGTTTCAAAATCTACTATCAATCGATTGGCGTAGCCAAAATCTTTTTGAGAGCAATTAAGCCTTTTTTAAGCTGTCGCGAAACAGTGACGGCACTAATACCTAAAGTTTCGGCAACTTCACGATGGGTAAATTCTTTTAAAAATACAAACTCAACTACTTCGCGAGTGCGATCTTCTAGCAAGTCGAGGGCTTGTTGTAAACGTAAATTATCTTCTTGTGCAAGTTGAAAACTTTGATATTTTTGATCGGTGACGAGATCGCCGATTGAGGTGCTGCTGTCTTCACTTTGATCGATGGGCGTATCTAGACTAATCGGCGATCGGTTTTGACAGGCAAGTTTGATGTCATACCATTCATTAACTGTAATTCCTAACTCATTAGCAACTTCCTGACTTGATGCATCGCGCCCAGTTTCAGCCCGCCGATTGCGAATAATTTTGCAGCCCTGATTATAAGTCGTCAGCCATGCGCGAGGCATTCTTACCGTTGGGCTTTTGTCACGCAGATAATGCTGGATTTCGCCTTTGATATATGGCACGGCAAAAGAGCTAAAAGCATTGCCTTTGCTGACATCAAAACGCTCGATCGCATTGATTAACCCAATCGAACCAACCTGCATCAAGTCTTCAAAACTTTCTTGACATTGGTTTTTCCAGTGATAGGCTTCACGGCGAACTAAGCCAATATTTAGGTTTGTTAGTTGATTACGCAGCTTAATAGACGGGTTAGCGCGATAGGCTTGCAAAATTTCCAGAGTTTCTTGTTTGCGCGTGAGCGTAATTTGCGGATCGACTTCTTCGGATTCGCTTGGCTCGTTACGACTATCTAAATATTGTCTTTGCAAAAAATTCTCTAGATTTTGGTAAATATGCGATCGCGCAAATTCAGAAAAATTAGTATCTATTTCAGGATTAAACTGGCTCAAGGCTTTCTTTAATCCTTGTTTACCCGCTTCCAGTAATTCGCGATCAATTGCTCGACGTTCTCCCGTTATTTGATGAGATCCTCTGCGTTCATCGGCGCGATCGCGTAAACTTTTTTGATTAATTAACGAAATTGGCAGAGAAGCGATCGTTTCTCGGATCAAGCCCATGTGAACTTTAATTAACTGTTGTTGCAAAACTTCAGACGAGGAAATTTTGTATCCGTTTAAAAGTGTGGCTATATTTTCATTGGTTAAATTATTTTCATCTAGTGGCATAAGACCAACATCCTCAATGATGCAAGCAGCTAGAAAATACGCACGACACATTAGAGGAGAACTTTGCATACATCTGCTTGATTCCGATAGTTGTCAATATCACATAGATTCGTTTCGTTGTCTTTTGATGAAGCCCACTAGATTATACAGTTAACATTGAGTTTAAAGCCCAAGAAAGCTGTAGCACACGCGCAGCGAGCGTCACAGCTTTTTGGGTTTTTAGGATTTTTATGTTTGCCTACTTAGCGGGTTAAATAAGCATGACGATCGCTTCATCTTCCGCAGGGACGTAAGTTTGATTGACACGCATTATCGCTAAGGCGTTTGCCCCGATCGCACTGATTAAATTTCCCGAACTAAAGTTGCTCACAGGTTGAAAAACTGGGCTTCCCTTTTGGTAAGTTAAATGCCCCCATAGATAAGTTTCTCGTCTTCCTTGTGAGTGTAAGTCCTCTGTTGTGATGGCTTTGATAAATTGCGAATACCAGTAAATTTCATTAGTTCCATTTAATTTAGCGATCGCGCCACGAATAAGCCGCCAGAAGATCATCATTGCCGAAACAGGATTTCCGGGAACTCCGAAATAGAGGCTTTGGCGATCGCCAAGGGTTGCCACTGTTAGTGGTTTTCCCGGTTTAATAGCAACCGATCGCACATGAATTTCAGCACCCATTTTTTCCAGTAACTCATCGACATAATCATAATCACCGACAGAAGCGCCGCCTGTTGAGATGACAATATCGGCTGAGGCGATCGCTTCTTGCATTACCTTTTCTAGTTCTAATTTGTCATCACGCACTGCACCAAAGGTTATGGCGATCGCCCCTACTTGAGTGATTAACGCTGATAGAGCATATAGATTGGAATCAATAATTTGTCCTAATTGCAGCATTTGCGAGCTATCAAGACTAACTAATTCATTACCTGTAGAAATAATCGCAATTTTGGGTTGGCGATAAACTTTGATTTGCTGACATCTTGCGGAAGCTAAAGCACCTATTTCTGTTGCTCCTAATCTTGTTCCTGCGGACATAAGCTTTGTCCCAGACTTGATAAATTCACCTTTGCGGCGCACATACTCGCCTTGAGTAGGCTTGACTTTCAGTTGCAAAAAATTACCAATGCGTTCTCTATCTTCTGGTATGATCACTGTATCTGCACCGATTGGCAACCTTCCACC
>JBBRQX010000063.1:0-9735 GCA_038225745.1 Pseudanabaenales cyanobacterium
CAATATAAACAGAGCGCACTCACAAATGCTTCAAGACAATGGCTCTGTGTATGGTTCTGAATATATTCACCACTTAGTAAATCTTTTTGGGGAATATCGCCTAGTTGAAACTTGAGAACCTTTTGCAATCTACTATAGGAAACCTGCAACCAATGGTTGGCTTGCTTTGCCATGATCGCGGTATAGCCTTCAGCTTCACGCATACCCTCAGCAGTACCTTCCTGAATCAGCGCTAGTACAAAAAATAGCCCTGGTTCACCACTGAAGTAAACTTGACGTTTGCCTGTGACTTTTTTCATTATCTTCAGCGATTGTCGAAATTGCGCGATCGCAAATTCGCGATCGCCCTTCAAAAACAACAACCAAGCTAATAGAGTATTTCCCGCGTCTTTATATTCACTCGATAGGCGATCGTAAGCCGCTTGAGCCGTTTGCAAATCGCCACGCAAGAGACTTTGCTCCATTAACACTAATAGCAATGAATCTGTACAGCGATCGCCTTTCTCTTGAAATTCTTTTAACAAAAGCGTCCATGCTTGATCAGTGGGATTAAGCTTAATCATGCCGTTGGTCAAAACTGTCGCTAAAGCCATTTCATAAAACTTTAACGGTAAGGTTTGAAACCAATCAACATCGAACGGATTGCTACATACCTGATGCAAAATTGCGTCTAGGGTAATTTTTTGTTGAGAATACCCATATCGATAAAAATCTTCAAATTGCTTAAGCGCAAAGTCAAAATCTTGACGATAAATACCAATGCGGACTTCGCGAATAAACTGCGATTCACTCTTGAAAGTGCGAGAATCGGTTCTTCCGTAAGATGGCACAGGAATTTTAGCTTCGATCACATTAACGATCTTCTCAAATTGTTCTGATTTCACGGCATCCCGCACCGCAATGTCAATCAACATGGGGTTACATTGCGTCCCTTGCGCTCGCTCCTGAGTGAGTAACTTAGCCTGTATAAACCAATCGATATATCCCTTGATACTAGCTGCGGTAAAATGCTGATCATTTTTGTCCTTAAGCCCAAGCTGAAGCAGACAATCAAAAAATTCACTACGATTGATTGGCTCATAGGCGATCGCAAATACTTGGATCATCTGTCGCTCTAGTGCGGACAATTTGCGATAGCTCGCTGTCAATTTTTCGTAAAGTTTGGCAGAATCAGCTAAAGAATCAGGCATATCAGGATTTGTATTGTTACTAGAAAAATTTGCAATTTGAGGCTAGTTTTGTTGAGAGCAAACTCAAATAAATATTTTAATCAATATTTAATAATAGCGCTATTTGAATCGATATCTATCTTTTGTTGGCACATAAAAGCAAAGAGTAGGTTGCATCGCTTCGCGATGCAACCTACTCTTTGCTTTTATCGCTATTTAGTGCGTGTTAATGCGTACAATACTAGATCTAGTATTTAAACAAGCATTACAAGATTTCGACTCATGGAAGACAAGTTGATGTTAATGATCCCAGGCCCAACACCAGTGCCTGAGCAGGCACTGTTGGCGCTGGCAAAAGCTCCCATCGGACACCGTAGCGGCGATTTTATGAAGATCATGGCAGATGTAACTGCCAAGCTCAAGTGGCTGCACCAAACAACTAATGATGTATTGATTCTCACCGTGAGCGGAACGGGTGCGATGGAAGCGGGCATCATTAATTTCTTAAGCAAAGGCGATCGCGTCCTTGTTGGCGATAATGGCAAGTTTGGCGAACGCTGGGTCGAAGTTTGCCAAGCTTATGGCATCAATGCCGAAGTAATCAAAGCTGAATGGGGCAAAGCCCTTGACCCTGAAGATTTTCGGGTTAAGTTAGAGGCTGATACCAATAAAGAGATCAAAGCGGTAATCATTACCCATAGCGAAACCTCGACAGGGGTTCTCAATGATCTGGTGACGATTAATCGCTATGTTAAAGCCCATGAAAAGGCTTTAATTATTGTCGATGCAGTGACCAGTTTGGGCGCGATGAACGTCCCTATTGATCAACTCGGCTTAGATGTAGTCGGTTCTGGTTCGCAAAAAGGCTATATGATCCCCCCCGGATTAGGATTTGTTTCTGTCAGTCCTAAGGCTTGGGAGGCTTATAAAACCGCCGACTTACCAAGGTTCTATCTCGATTTGGGCAAAGCTCGCAAAGATGCTGCTAAAAACTCCACTCCTTTCACGACTTCAGTGAATATGGTGATGGCTTTGCAAGCTTCGTTAGAAATGATGCAGCGTGAAGGCTTAGAGAATATTTTTGCTCGTCACCTGCGTCACCGTGAGGCGACTCGTGCAGCAATCAAAGCGCTGAATTTGGGCTTATTGGCTCCCGATGATGCAGCGAGTGCTTCGATTACATCGGTTATGCCTCCTGAAGGTTTGGATGCGGAAAAAATTCGCGCCACGATTAAGAAAAAGTTTGATATTGTCATGGCGGGTGGTCAAGATCACCTCAATGGCAAAATCTTCCGTATCGGTCATCTTGGCTTTGTCGGCGATCGCGATATTCTCACCGCAATCAGTGCGTTGGAAGCATCCATTTCGGCACTTGGCTATACCAACTTTACTTATGGCGCTGGTCTAAAAGCGGCAATCGAAGTTCTTAACGGCTAATCACTATCCTGCTTTGCGCTGTTACATAGCTGTCGCCATAAAACCGAAAAGAGAGAGGCGGCGCGGAGCGCCGCCTCTCTCTTTTCGGTTTTAATAAAAAAGGGATGCAAAGCATCCCTTTTTTGTTAAATGCCAGCACCTTCAGAAAAGCCTTCATATTCTTCAGGTTCAAAGCGATCAGCGCGATCGCAGGGCGTGAGATGGCGGGGACGCACATTTTTGAGCAATTCTGAATCAATCAAATAGCTATTAACTGAGTGCAAGGTGTTCGCTTCGGCTTGCCTTTCTAGCTGCTCCACGCGACCAATAAGCGATCGGATTACATCGCCTTCAGGATCGGGAACTTGAAAATGATCGAGAGCCGAAACCTTTACGCCATGACGATGGACAATGCGACCAGGGATGCCCACAACCGTACAATCGGGCGGCACACATTTCAGCACCACCGATCCAGCACCAATCCGCGAATTGCTGCCAATCTCAATATTTCCTAAAACCTTTGCGCCAGCGCCAATAACCACGTTGTCGCCGAGGGTGGGGTGACGCTTGCCTGATTGTTTGCCTGTGCCGCCGAGGGTTACGCCTTGGTAAATCAAGACATATTCACCCACGATCGCAGTTTCACCAATGACCACGCCCATACCGTGATCGATGAATGCACCCTTACCAATTTTTGCACTAGGGTGAATTTCGATCCCTGTCAAAAATCGTGCTATTTGAGCGATAAACCGAGGAATAACGGGGATTTTGAGCGCATCTAGCCAATGGGTAAAGCGATATAACCAAATTGCATGAAGACCAGGGTAGCATAGCAGCACTTCTAGCCAGTTACGCGCAGCAGGGTCGCGCTCAAAAATAATTGCGAAGTCGGCTCGCATCGTGTTGATAATATTTTTCAACGGTTTTAAAACCCTTTTTTTATTTTTACTGCTGATATTCAAAGATCCTAACGGATATTTTGTATCAAATGAAACTACCCTTTGGAGTGAGTATTTCTAAAAATCCAAATTTTAAGAAAGTCATGAAGCACCATGCCTATCTTAAGAGGTAGCTAATGCCAAAAATTGCTTGGTATCTTGCCAAATACTTTCTAAATCTTTCCCAAGCGCATGATCGTCATTTAGTAATTTTAAGGTAACTTGCGATCGCCTTTTCGCAAACTCTTCACTCAGTGAAGCTGGTACAACGTCATCATTAATGCCATGAAAGATCAGCATTGGTAGCGATCGCAGTAGTTTTTCTTCTGAATATTTTTGGGCATCAACAAAAAATTGAAATTGTAAATTTACGTTACGCTTCAGCCCGTAATGATAAAACTCGCGATTGCCTGATTGTTGCCATTGCTTAATATTTTCTTCCCCTAAAGCCTGAGCTATTCTCTGACTAAATCCAAAAGCTGGAGCAAATAATATTAATTTCTGGACTAATGAGTTTTGAGCAGCTAGTTGCACGGCTAAAAATCCACCGAGGCTAGAACCAATCACCGTGATCTCTTGATTGTTTTGTAGATAAGTGCGATCGAGATAATTTAACTGTTCCGAAAGCGTCACTGTAGAGAAATCAGTGAGATTAAGGTCGGGGACATGCAAAGTTAGTCCTAGCTCGGCAAACTTTTGTTGCATGTATTTTGCTTTTGTGGACTGAGGGCTAGAGGCAAAACCGTGTAAATAGAGATAGTTCATTAGTTTGTTATAGCCATAAGATAAAAGCGGCGCTTAGCGCCGCTTTTATCTTTTTATTCAGCAGCAGCTACGGCTACTTCTGGTACTTCGGCAGCAGCTACATCTACTACTGGCTCTTCAGCATCAGGAATGATGGCTTCCGCATCTTGCTCTTCCTCTTCAACGACTTCTGGCTCAAGTTTAATCGTCATATAGCGAATTACATCATCAGCCAAACGCATCGATTTCTCTAAGCTCTCAATGGTTTTAGGAAGCGCAGTGTAATTTACTTGAATGTAAATTCCTTCGCGATGACCTTTAATGTCGTAGGCTAATCTACGTCTACCACGGTGTTGAATCGTGATATTTTCAGACTCTTGCTGTACTAAGAAATCCTGATATTTGGCGATCGCTGCATCAGATTCCTGATCGGGAAGATCGGGGCGCAGGATATACATGGTTTCGTACAAACGTTTAATAGTCATTTGATTTTCTCCTTACGGTCAGTATTTGGCTTCTATTAATTTAAAGCTAGAAGCAAGGATTTAGTATTATATCGTGTCAAGACGATTGATAACGTTTTAGGTCGTATCTATTTTCTGTATCTTACACACTACCTGAATTTTATACACTAATTGTATAATTAAATTGTAAGCAAGCTAAAAAGTTATATATCCTAGTTACAAAAGAAGCAAAGTGGAAAATATGGTGTTGAAAAATATGACGGTAAAGACACATACGATCGCTGATGTCTTGATTGTAGAAGATGAACTTATTGCAGCAAATGCTCTCTCGGATGTTTTATCAGATCTGGGCTACAAAGTTTTAGGGATATTTGATAACAGTGATGAGGCGATCGCTTCGATCCATCAACAACTTCCAGATATCATTTTGATGGACATTAAGTTAAGAGGCGCAGATAGCGGGATCGCTGCGACAAACGAGATTCATAAAATAGCGCCGATCCCCATAATTTATCTAACTGCTTTTAGCGATCCTGAGACTTTAGAACAGGCGATCGCGACTTCTCCTTATGGATATCTAACCAAACCGCTTCGGTATGCTGAAGTTAATGCCGCCATCATGCTCGCATTAAAAAAACATCATGAAGAAAAATTATTACAAGAAGCACTAGATAAACAAAAAGAACTGCATATTTTAAAATCTCGTTTACTCGCCATGGCATCCCATGAGTTTGCAACGCCAATGTCAGTAATTAGATTATTGACTTGGAAGTTACAAAATTTTGAGGAACAAATAACAAAAGAAAGTAGAGCCAAAAATCTTGCTTCTATTCAACTAGCAATTAAAGATATTAATTGGTTGCTTGAAGAGGTAAAATTCATTGCTAATTCTGAATCAGGGAAGTTTCCATTCACTCCTACAAGTGTTGATATAATTACATATTGTCAACAACTGATCGAAAGTTTTCAAACAGAGGATGCGGTACATAAGTGTCAAATTCAATTCCACACTAAAGTTAAAAATCAAGAGTTAAAAATTGACAAAAAGCTATTGTGGCATATATTTATGAACTTAGTTTCTAATGCCATTAAATATTCTCATGGGGGAGATAGTGTTGATGTAGAAATAACTTGTGATTCACAACAGTTAGTTCTCATTATTTCTGATCATGGTATTGGTATACCCAAAGAGTACTTAAACAATCTATTTTTGCCATTTTTAAGGGCTGAGAATGTTGGAAATGTCAAAGGATTGGGTATGGGTTTATATATAGTTCAGCAAGCCGTAGAAGCACATCGTGGAAAAATAGCCGTAGAAAGTGAAGTTGGTATGGGTACAAAATTTACAGTACTTTTACCTTCAGCAGATAGTTTGTAAATAGGTAAGCAAAAGAAGCCTTGAAATCCAAAAAGCTGTAGCGCACGCACAGCGTGCGTCACAGCTTTTTGGGTTTAATTATACTTGCCTACTTAGTTATGTCTTTAGGAATAACTCTTTAGACTTACTTTTTATTCTTGATTTATGGCGATCGCCTATTAAAACCAGCATGAGTAAAAGCCCAAAAAGCAGATGGAGCAGGAATTTGTCGCTTGAGAAAGGCTATTAATTACGCCGTAAAAAGATATTGGAAATGTATTTAATAATACTTTACATATTATAGGAAGAGATGTAGGGTTCTAGGCATGTTATAAGTCTGTATCAATTTTCTTTTATTACTATATAGACCACGTTTCCTAAGGGAGGTAACGGCATGATCGAACTAGAGATGAACTGCAAAAATTAATTGTTAACTGCTATTTGTCAACTGCTTACTTGTTGTCAGCACAGTGACTAAACAAACTTTTTAAAACTCAACACATATAAAAGTTTAGTCGCAAGTTGTCTGCAATCAGATTATTTACCGTCTCACAAAATTTACTTTGTGCAAGTTTTAGTTAGCAGACATAGGCTAAAAAATTTGCATCAATAATTAATAGTAAAAAGTAGTGAGACTCCGATATTTGGAGGTTTTATGAATGTTCGTGGAAAGACGGCTCTAATTACTGGAGCCTCAAGGGGTATTGGTCGAGCGATCGCTCTAGAGCTAGCTCAACAGGGTGCAAAATGCTTAATTTTGGTAGCACGAGATCGCGATCGCTTAACTTCTGTCGCTTTAGAAGTGGAAGCTCTGGGAATAGAAGCGGTGAGTTTACCTTTAGACTTGTCGCAGACTATCGATGTAAATATTGCGATCGCCCAAGTATGGCGCGATTTTGGTCCAATTGATATGCTGATCAACTGTGCAGGCGTGGCGCATCAATCATCCTTCTTGCGATCGCGCTTCCAAGATGTGCAGTCAGAAATCGAAGTCAACTTGCTCGGCATGTACGCAATCACGCGGATGGTGGCACGGCGAATGGCGGTGCAACGCAGTGGCAGAATCGTCAATGTCTCTAGCCTCATGGGTAAAGTTGCTGCACCCACGATGGCGACTTATTCTGCGACAAAGTTTGCGATCGTGGGATTCACTCAAGCTCTGCGTGGGGAATTGGCTGCTTACAACATCAAAGTAACAGCCTTACTTCCATCGCTCACTGACACTGATATGGCACATGATTTGCAATGGTTTCGCTGGGTTTCGTTGATGACTCCCAAGCAAGTTGCTAAAGCCTTGATCTCTGGATTAAAGCGCGAGACTCCTGAAATTCTTGTCGGATGGCAGAGTCATATGGCAGTCTGGTGTCATCGTCTATTTCCATTTCTAATGGAAAAGATCCTATTGATTGCTGCTCCCAAAGTTAGTTAAAACCCAAAAAGCTGTAGCGCACGCTGTACGTGCGCTACAGCTTTTTGGGTTTTAAGGTTTCTTTTGCTCACTTACTTAAATCCCAATAACTTCTGCGTAAGATGATTTTGCAATAACAAAAAAGACCTAGCCAATGGCTAGATCTTTTTTGCTTCGGAATACTTTAGGATCTTTAGGTCACAGTCAACTGCTGGAAGGATCTCAGGTTTACTAGTAAATTAAGCTAGCGAACTAGAGATAATTAACTAAATACCTTACAGAACAGCCCCAGCACACAGCTCGGAAACCTGAAGACCCACACGTTTACCGTTACTACTATCTGATTGCATGGGCATCACCTCCTGTTATCTAAATGTTTATTATTAGTTGTTTCTCAGTGCTAGGCATTGAGGGTTTATTCAACCTGTAATCTAATATAGCCGATAAATCAAGATTTGACAATATAAATTTTGAACGAACTCCATTTTTAACTACACCCTTGAGAAGCAGCATTGCATACTCTCTTCCCAGTGAAAGATTAGACGTTGCGGCGCGGCGTTCCGCAACGCTAATTCTTGGATTTTAATGTCTATTTTTATAATGGGAAGGGAGTAGGTTTTGTCGTGTTATCTAAATTTTGATTCCACAGATCTACAACACTACTTTATCTACGTCGCTCTATATCCATACACCAGCAAAATAACCATATTTTCATCAAAAAGAGAGGAGAACGCTTGGCGTTCTCCTCTCTTTTTGGGTATTTATTTCCAGTTCTTAGCAACAATTTCGGCTAGATCGACAACACGTTGGCTATAGCCCCACTCGTTGTCATACCAAGCTACAACTTTAACCATGTTGCCGCCCATGACCATCGTCAGAGAAGCGTCAACGATCGAAGATGCATCAACACCGCGATAATCGATCGATACTAGAGGTAATTCGTTATATTCCAAAATGCCTTTCATTGAGCCTTCAGCCGCAACGCGGAATGCTTCGTTAACTTCTTGGGCGATCGTCATTTTTTCAACTTCCACAACAAAGTCTACAACCGAGACGTTGGGAGTTGGCACGCGCAAAGCAATCCCATTCAGTTTGCCAGCGAGTTGGGGTAATACGAGCGCAACCGCCTTAGCTGCACCTGTCGAGGTGGGGACGATGCTCAAAGCTGCGGCTCTAGCCCGACGCAAGTCGCGGTGGCTAGCATCAAGTAAGCGTTGGTCGCCAGTGTAGCTGTGGGTGGTGGTCATTACGCCCTTGACGATGCCAAAGTTTTCTAACAACACTTTGGCTACAGGTGCTAAGCAGTTGGTAGTACAGCTAGCATTACTGATAATGTTATGAATATCATGGTTGTAATCTTTATCGTTTACGCCGACCACGAACGTACCATCTTCATTTTTACCAGGAGCGGTGATCAATACTTTCTTAGCACCCGCGCCAATATGTCTGCTAGCACCAACCTTATCGATAAATACGCCTGTAGACTCAATGACTAGATCGATACCCCATTCTTTCCAAGGTAAGTTGTCAGGGTTGCGATCGGAGACTGTTTTGATGGTTTTGCCATTGACGGTGATGGTAGTGTCATCAGCGCTGACTTCGGCATCAAATTTGCCGAGCATGGAGTCATACTTCAGCAAGTGAGCGTTGGTGCGGGGATCGGATGTATCGTTAAGTCCAACTAGCTCTAGGTTTGTATCTGTGCGACCAGCCCAGCATCTGAGAAAGTTACGTCCGATACGCCCAAATCCGTTAATCGCTACCCTGATAGTCACTTTTTATCGCCCTTTGTATATGTAAATTTAATTTTTGCTTTAATCTGATGCCTATGATACCGAAAAACCGTCCCTAATTTATTGTCTCTTCAAGCAAACTTTTTTTGAATTTTTGGGACGCAATCAATTTTTCCTGTTTGGTCAGGCAGTACAACGCTGTAGTGGTTTTGCATTTGCGCCACGATATCTAAGCTCTTCACAAAAATATTTCTATGCAAACGTAAAACCCTATTTGGCTCGATCTCTATCCCTTGGAATGGCGATCGCAGATCGATCATTTCAACGAGAAAATCTATGAAACTAACTGTGAACAATGGCGTTTATCGCTGCGGCTTCGCTTAAGGCGATTTCTTGGAAAGATTTTACCGTGGTTGTGCCCCGCTTCGCGCGGCACAAACACATTCTGGTTTTAATAAATCGGGTACTTTTATTATTAGAGATCACCTAATCTATCAATTTTCAGA
>JBBRQX010000064.1:0-9727 GCA_038225745.1 Pseudanabaenales cyanobacterium
CAAACATCCACTCAGGTTCGAAAAAACTCGCAGACGCATTTTGATCGTAAGGCTTCCAATTTTGCAACAACTCTACATCAAGCGAACCATTCCGTTTCAAAATCTCGCCAATCTCACGACCTAGCTGCTCATCCTGATCCCGCTTTTCTCGCTTCGTTGCCAAAGTCCGCGCAAAGAAATGCTCCCGCCGCAACTTCTCCAAACGCCCCTGTTTCGCTTGGATTTCCTGCGTATCAAAAATCGATAACTGCTGACTTTTCTCAATCCCGATCAGCGTATTTGCCGCCACAAACTTAGTTTCCAGATTTGGCAAAGGCAAAATCCCCCGATTCTCAGCATCATGATCTTCCTTCTGCTCAATAATCAACGAGATAAAAAAGCGTAACTTCGCAATCTGCACCGCAATCGGTTGAATATCCACCCCAAAAATACAATTTTGAATCAAAAACAACTTACGAGGATAATCCATCTCATTCTTAAAGCTATCCTCAATCTTTTGTAACTCCTCGCGCAACTCCGCGATCGCCCTCTCCTTTGCCGCCTCATAACTAATCTTTTCCGCAGTTTGGATGTCTAACAGGAGAGGTTCGATTGCCTTTTTCCTTTGTTGACTTCTCCAACGTACATTACTCGGATCGAGCTTGCGTAACACAAACACCATCTTCTGCAACACACCCATCGGAAAAGCCCCCGAACCACAAGCAGGATCGAGAATCTTGCAACTATCCAAAGCCGAAATTAAAGCCAAAGTAGTCCCTTCATCATCCGCAAACGGATTTTGCGAAGATTGATAGGTGACAAGTTGACGAAGAGATCCCCCTAAATCCCCCTTAAAAAGGGGGACTTGATTCTTCTCCCCCCTTTTTAAGGGGGGCTGGGGGGGATCTATCGCATTCTCCAAATAAGCAATCAAACTCTCATCCACCATATAATTGACAATTTCACGCGGCGTATAAAAAGAACCCGTCTGCTTCCTTGCCGTCGTCTGCGTCTCAGGATTGTAAGCCGCCAACAGATTTTCAAACACCTGACCCAACAACTCAGGATCAAGCGCCACCTCTTCCTCAAGTGGCGTATTCTCCGTCACCGTAAACTTATAACCATTGAAAATATCAATCAAACCCCGCACCTTATACTTCTTGCGACTCGTGCCAAAATCCGCATTCAAATCGACATCTCTCTCCTCACTAAAAAACAACTCATTAGGAATTAAAAGGGGATTATCAGCGCGATCGCTAAAGCCATCAATTCGTACCTCTGGATCATCCTGCTTATCGCGTCGATCCAAACACTCAAACAAACCACCATTTAAAAACGGAATTTGCTCAAAATAAGTCTGCAAAGCATTTTCAGCATTTACAAAAAAATCTCCATAGCGAAACTCATTATGAATCATATAACCGCGATCTCTTTTTCCCCCTTTCCCAAGGGGGGCTAGGGGGGATCTCTTCCGAAATCTCCGCTCACCCCATTCCGTATTCAAAGTCGCAAAAAATAAATTCTGCAAGATCGCCTTGTAATAACTGCTTTCCTGCGGCTCTAAACTCTTGAGAATCTGCCTTATCTCTGACTCCTTAAACAAATCATTAGGAACCAACCCCTTCTCCTTCAGAAACCAAACAAACATCAACCGCGTAATTAAACGAATCAAACTCTCCTGATTACCCTTCGCATCCTTCGGGAAAACCACCTGTTTACAAGCATCAAAATACCAGTTAGATACCTCCTCATAAAACTCCTTATTCAGTAAACTAACATCCAACACCTTACGCCAGTAAGCATATAACTTCGCAAACGAGTCAACCCGATCCTTACCCACCATCGGAATCCGCAGACCCGCCAAAATCCTCTCATGCCCCGAATGTGGCTGCCGAATATCAATATCGCGTAACAGCGTCACCTTCCCAGCCTTCTCCCCCTCACGCCATTTTTGCTTGTACTGCGATCGCTCCGTATTCGCAAACGCCAAATATTGCTTATCCCCACTGCCATACTTAAACACCACCACCACAGGCGTATAGCAAAACTCGCGATTAAAAGCCCTAGATATTTCTGCTAAATGCGATCGCGTAGGCAACTTCCCATCATCCCGCCCCTTCAAAGTCACCCCAAAAATCACAATTCCCTCATAATCCCGATCCAGCCCCTGCGCCGCCGCCAGATCTAACCCTGATTGCCCCCGAAAAGCCCCATCATCCACCATCCCCAAAAAATAAACATCATCAATTAACTGAAAAGATTCAGTATTACGATGGGTACTCGTGAGAATTTCTTTTGCAGCAATCGGGCGATCGGTTACAGACGCGATCGGTACTTGCAACTCCGCAAAAAAAGCCTTGAGCGCAGGTAAAAAATCTAATTCATTAAAAATCGTGAGTTTCATATATTAAGTGCTAGTTTCCAACAAAATTTTCTGCAAAGAATTGGGGCTTCGTTGACTGATATATAACATCTCAATCCCAATAATTTTCCCCTCAGCATTGTAGTCAAGAATAATGCCATCGCTAACCTCTTCAGACTCAATCACATCAGAATCATCAAGACTCAAATACAAAGCATCATCTTCTTTATGTACGATTAATTTCATTTTACTCTCCTATCAAAAAAGATGGTCACAACTCGATTAGGTTCAGCATTTGGATTTATCACCACCCGCAACCAGCGATCGCCAAATTCCTGTATGCGTTTAAGGTAGTGCGTATTACCGTGAACATCTGCCAGAAGTTCAACTCGATCAGGCTGCAATATGGTTTCTAGTACCCATGATTCTTGAATTTTGCGCTTTTCAACTTGATAACGGGCGTGTTCAGTTAGTTTAAAGTCTTCTATGATTTTTTGCCTCACTATGTTTTAGATTTTGTATTTTAGCTATTTCCCAACTTTTTCAAAATTTGCAAAACCGAGAAAAGCTCATTATCCGATCGATTAAACAAAGAAAAATCATCGGATAAATCATAAATAGAGCCTTGTCGCTTTTTCAGTTACAGCAATAGGCATAATTCACACGATAGGCAAATAGTATAATTATCATAACTAATCGGTCATTTAACCAAACCAATGACACAAGCAATCGCACCAAAAGCCAATCAACTCGAAAGCACTAGCTCACTACAGCCAGAAGTAATTAAGGCGATCGCCCTAGCCAAAGCCAAACCAGAAATCGTTTGGGAAAAATTACCAGCCAACTTTATCCTACCTGACGATCCTGTGGAAAGCATTGCCCAACCCCTACTCGCCGCCGCCCTAAATGAGAGCCTACAGCTTGCCAATCTCCTCCCTCCAGAAGCGGTCGTTGCCTCCAACATGGCGTTAGTAGCCAAGATTAATCAAAGAACTATCGTCAAAGCCCCCGACTGGTTTTATGTCGCCAAGACATATCCTGTCGGTAAAAATGTAATTCGCCGTAGCTATAGCCCTCATCTTGATGGCGATGTACCAGCGATCGTCATGGAATTTCTCTCTGAAGAAGAAACAGGCGAATATTCTACTCGTCCCACACATCCATACGGCAAGATGTACTTTTATGAACAAATCTTGCAGGTTCCTATTTATGTAATTTTTGACCCCGCAGATGGACGATTGGAAATCCGCAAACTCGCCCCTTCAGGTCACTACGAAATTCAACCCCTTGACGAATATGGCAAATACTTTATCGATTCACTAGATCTATATCTAGGCACATGGCATGGCACTAGACTTGAGCAAACTTTTCACTGGCTGCGCTGGTGGCGTGGAGACGATCGCATCCTATTTTGGGGATCAGAAAAAGCAGCCCAAGACAGTATTTTGATCGAAATCGAAAAACAACGTGTTGAAATCCAGCAGCAGATTGCTCAAGAAGAAAAACAACGTGCCGAAACCGAAAGGCTACGCGCTGAAACCGAAAAGCAACGTGCTGATGAATTTGAGCAAGAAATAATTAGACTCAAACAACTGCTGGCAGAGAAAGGCGTTTGAATCGCGGATTAAATGGATTTCGCAGATTACGCAGATTTTTTTAGACAGCGCTTTGCGCTGTAGATGGAAATCCGTGTAATCCCTTAATCCGCTTAATCCGCGATTCAAGCGCCTTTACTTACTAACAACCAAGCCACCAAATCAAAATTATTAGCCTGAAATTTTTCATCAATCTTAACATTTTGTTTGACCGTCTCTAGCGCCGCCTTATCTCCCTTTTTCAATCCTGCAAAAAGCGCACTCTTAGCATTACCCATCGTCTCTTTCACCGAACCATCTTCCATTATCTCAGTTTTTACAGCCTGACTATCTAGCCAAGTTTTGAGCGCATTCACTAATTCTGCGATCGCCACCTCTTCACCATGATCAACCGCAGCAGGAATATCTCTCGTCTTCTCCTTATGTAAAATCAAAAAGTCTAAAACTTCCTTTTGATTTTCCAAAACCAGCTTGCCCGACTTATCGATATAAATCAAATCAAAAACCTGATATTGATGCTCGATACTTTTCGCAGGTTTCGTAGGATAGCCAAGCAAAGCCACAATCCCATTGGGGCAATTATCAGCATCTGCAATAAATCCCGAATACACACCCTTCGGCATCAGTCGATATTTATCCTTATCGCGATTAAACTCCGCTAACAAGTCCTGACGATATCGCTCTAACGAAAGACTATCAAAGCCCAAACTATCATCACCAACCTCAATATCGTCCCAAGTAATTTGCATCTGCTCCATCATGCGATCGCTCATCTTGCGATCAAAATCCTCATCATGGATCATCTTCGCAAAACTATCTGAGAACTGATGATCCACCTCAGCACCCGCCAACTTCATCGCCGCCATGCGTTGCTCGATCCGCCCTTGCAGATTCAAATAAGCATTAATATTTGCTGACGGCCAGAAATTAATGCCAAATATCTCTTGATTGGGACTACCAAGGCGATCAATCCGTCCCATCCGTTGAATAATCCTTACAGGATTCCAATGGATATCATAATTAATCACCATATCCGCATCCTGCAAGTTCTGTCCCTCACTCAAAGCATCGGTCGCAATCAAGATGTCAATGGGTTTATTTAGCTTTTGATGAGTATCTGGATGATTCTCCGCAATCCATACTTTCCAATCAGCAAAAGCTTCTAGCCCTTGTTCTTCCGTATTAAAATTCCATTCCTTCTCAGAAAACAATTTTGTATAGGGCGCAAATCGTTCGAGAATCGCCTCCATTTTTTGAGGGCGATCGCTATCATCGCTAAGAGAACCAGTGCCAGATGCGATCGCAATTTTATCAAAGCCCCTAGCCCTAAGCTGGTCATACAAATACATCGCCGTATCGCGATAAACCGTAAAAATCACCACTTTCTGATTGTGGTTATTAGCCCCTGATTTTCTCTTAGTGATAATTTCTGCAATCAACGCCTCCAACTTATCATCACAAGATTTATGGCGATCGCCGTCACAAACAAAGGGCTTAAGCCCCTTGCCTGTCGCAGTCATTACTTCTTTCTCGACTTTTTTTGCAAACTTTTGCAAATTGACATAAAGATTATCAAGAGAATCTAAATCTTGTTTAAGATCCACTTTAAATTTATCAAGATTACCAGCGCGATCGATATCTGCAATACTAATTTTACGTTTTTTCCCTAATGTATATTTTTCAACAACTTCTGTAAACTCATCATCATTTTCATCATCATCTAGATTCTCAGCATCATTTTCTAAGACTATATTTTTAGCCTTGTCTGTTTGATAGATTTTGATTTTATCTAGAGTATTTTGATGATGATTTTTGATTTTCTCTACTGTTGAGTAAAAAGAAAACCACGATGACTCTAATCGTTTCACCATCAGGATATAAATCATCTTGACTAGAAAGCGATCGCGCAATTTATCATCTTTTAATACATTACGTTTAGTGTCATTCTTACCCGCCTTCTCATCATCCAAATAACAAGCTGGCTGATAACCCGAAAGATTTTGCGGAAAATGGTCAAATAATTCCTCAAAGGTTTCAAAATTACCAAGCTGATGTGGTGTCACAAACAGATTCTTAGGCTTAGTTTTAATAGGAAACACTAAATCAGTTTGCTGACTTTCAACCATTTTACGAGTTCTCGCCACTAATAAAGAATCAGTCAACCTAAAGAAATCATTTCCTGATAGCTTCTTAATAAAATCTCCAATTTTAGGGCTAGCATCTTTGCGCCACTCATTAAATACAGTCTGTGCTTGTTTAAATGAATAATCAAGATTTTTAACTCCTAATTTTGCATCATAACCATGCACATTCCCTTGCACCATTAACTTAAACTGATTTCTCACATCATTGAGTGAGTTATTAATCGGAGTCGCTGATATTAATAAAACCTTAACATCTTGATTCTTTTGTAAAATCTGTTCAACCAAAAACTTATAACGGCTAGATTTGTCATTTCTCAGATTATGACTTTCATCAATGACGATTAACTTCGGCTGGTCATCACCAAATAATTTGTCAGCCAAATCATCATAAGAATTTAAGCGATCGCTATTCATATCCGTATGAAAACGGATAAAAAACTTCAGCTTATCAACTTCAAATTTCGATGCTTGATCCTCTTTATAGCGTCGCCAGTTGCTTTCTAGCTTTTTCGGACAGATTAAAATCACTTCTCGCCCTTGCATCTGAAAAAACTTCATCACCGCCAAAGCGCTCCAAGTCTTCCCCAATCCGACAGCATCCGCCAAGATCGCGCCATCATATTTCTGAAGCATCCGAATTAGGCTAAGCACTCCCTTCTTCTGAAAGTCATAAAGAGCGCTAAAAATAGCTGTATTCTCTAGTCTACCAACCTGACGATTAAAGTCTGGATCATTCTCAATTTCTAAAATGCGATCGCCAAACAACTCAAATAAAATCTTGTAATAAATGTCCTTTGGTTCATATTCAACAAATATCTTGCTAATTTCTACAATCAAATATTGCTTAAAATCAACCTTTTTTCGAGAGCCATCTTTAAATACAATCGTCTTTTCCTTATGTGCTTGCGGCTTATGCCATAGGGTTTCAAACCATTCTGCTAACTCTTTGTATTGATTGTTATTACCAGTCTCCGCAATATTTAATTCTAGATTATTGGTCTCTTTTAAGCCAATTCCTGCTTCAGTCAAATTCGAGCTACCCGAAATAAAATATTTGTTGCGATCGTTCTTCTTTGTTGGATTAAATAAATAACATTTTGCATGACAAAAGTTTGGCTCTAAAGTCTTGGCAAGTACCTTATCTTGCTTTAAAAAATCAACAGCTTCCTTTGCTGAACGGCTAAGCTTTAAAGCCGCTTCAATCGTAATATTCTCATTTAATAAATCTAAAGGATGATTTTCTACTTGATCAAAGTTAACAATATCGCCAAGCACCAAACGGAATTTAGTAGTAGTTTGATTTATTTCTTTTGATAAATAAGCCAAAGCCCCAATCGTAAAATAACCTGTGACAATATCGACAGTTCCATCGTCTATACATCTTTCAATCCAGTCACAAACTTTACGCTCTTCAATGTTATCCAGTATCATTATTAATCCGCTTTTAGATAATTTCTCATTATAATCGAATCTCGGCTGCTCAAATCTCTCACACTTGCCCCATTAACAAATCAAATTATGCCCATACCTGTAGAACAGTTGCTTAACTCCGAAATCCTCAAACCAGCGCGTTATTTAGGTAATGAGTTTGGCGCAGTGCATAAACCATGGCATGAGGCGATCGTGCGCTGGTCGCTCACCTATCCCGAAGTCTACGAAGTGGGCGCGTCCAACTTGGGGCATATCATCCTCTACAGCATTATTAATAGCAAAGACGGTCAGCTATGCGATCGCGCTTATCTTCCTGCCCCTGACCTATCGGCAAAGTTACGCGAAACTCAGACAGATTTGTTTGCGGTCGAGTCCAAGCGATCGCTACGAGAGTTTGACATTTTGGGCTTTAGCCTCAGCTATGAGCTAGGCGCAACTAATGTTTTAGAAATGCTTGACTTGGCGAACATTCCGATGACATGGAAAGAGAGAAGCGAATTATCAATTAATGACTGTCCATTAATCTTCGCAGGAGGACAAACTGCTACTTCCAATCCTGAGCCATATGCTGACTTTTTCGATTTTTTTGCCCTCGGTGATGGCGAAGAATTATTGCCTGAGATTGGGGAAGTTCTCAAAGTATCCAAACTCGCAGATAAAACCCGCCGCGAAACTCTGCTAGCGCTTGCTAATGAAGTCGATGGAGTCTATGTCCCAGAATTCTATGACATGGATATCAAAACTGGCGCAATCAAACCCAATCGCCGCGACGTATCACCTCGCGCTCTGCGTCGTGTCGCCACTCCGAGACCCGAATATAGTATTGGTTTAGTTCCCTTAGTGGAAACCGTTCACGATCGCCTAACTATCGAAATCAGGCGCGGATGCACACGCGGCTGTCGCTTCTGTCAACCGGGAATGCTCACTCGTCCTGCCCGTGATGTCGATCCTGAAGTAATTGTCGATACGATTGAGAAAGCACTTCGCGAAACTGGCTATAACGAATTCTCTCTACTTTCTCTTTCTTGTTCTGATTATCTAGCGCTGCCATCAGTAGGCGTACAAATTAAGAATCGCTTTAAAGATGAACATATCACCCTCTCATTGCCAAGTCAGCGCGTCGATCGCTTTGATGAGAATATCGCGCACATGCTCCGCAGTGGTGATGGCAAGCACCAAGGGCTAACCTTTGCGCCAGAAGCAGGGACGCAGCGTTTACGCGATGTAATTAATAAGGGCTTGACCGATGAAGAACTGCTGCAAGGGATTAAAACTGCTTATGTCGAAGGTTGGGATAAGGTCAAACTCTATTTCATGATTGGCTTACCAACGGAAACTGATGAAGATGTAATTGGCATCGTTAATACTGTGGAATGGTTGCAAAACGAATGCTCACAAAAGGGAAGAAAGAAAATCTCTTTTAATTTGACTATTTCTAACTTCACACCCAAGCCTCATACTCCGTTCCAATGGCATACGGTTTCTAGTGGTGACTTTGTGCAGAAACAAAAATTACTGCGCCGCGAGTTTCGTCGCTTGAGTGGAGTAAAAGTCAACTATACCGATGTTCGGATCAGTGCGATGGAAGATTTTGTTGGGCGTGGCGATCGCCGCTTAGGTAAAGTCTTATATCGCGCTTGGCAACTGGGTGCTGGTATGGACTCATGGTTTGAGAATACGGAAAAAGCTTTTGGGGCATGGACACAGGCGATCGCAGAAGCTGACCTCATTTGGGACGCGCCATCGTTAAAGATGGAAAATGATTTACCTTGGGATCACATTGATACGGGCATTGATAAGGAATGGCTGATCGAAGATTGGCATCGGGCGATCGCAGCGCAAATTATTCCTGATTGTTCCTTTGGTGGTTGCTCTGAGTGCGGTGTCTGCGGGCCGGCTTTTGGTCATAATATTGTGATTCCACCACCAGAAATTCCTGAGATTTCTTTAGAGAAGCCAATCGTTCCGCCTAGATTGCAGCGCATTCGCATGAAGTTTGGCAAGCTCGGTGATATGAGTTTGATTTCCCATCTCGATTTACATCGGTTCTTCCAACGCGCTGCCCGTCGTGCGGCGATACCTGTTGCCTATACTGAAGGCTTTAGCCCATTGCCGCGTATTTCGATCGCCAAAGCTCTACCCCTCGGTCAAACTAGCAATGCGGAGTTTGTCGATTTTGAACTGACAGCAATTATTCCTATTCAGGAGTTTCAAGA
>JBBRQX010000065.1:0-9712 GCA_038225745.1 Pseudanabaenales cyanobacterium
TACCCGAAATTGAAGGACGCAATCTGCCACTAGCGATATCGAATAATTCCAACACGTTAGCGATCGCCATCACCCGCCCATCCCCTAACACTGTTGCACCCGCAATTCCCGCAGGCTGGGGAACTGGTCCTTCTAGCTGCTTGATGACGATTTCGTATTCACCTTGGAACTGATCAACTTGCAGTGCCAGATAGCTAGTGTCATTGCGGAGAATAATGATACAGAGTTCATCATTTTCTTGCTTACCATAGATACTACTGCGACTGAGATGGCGGCTATAGGAAAGCAAATTGGATAGGTGTTGGAATGGCAAAATCGTATCGCGCCAAGGCAAACAAGGCTGACCTTTTTCATTTAACACAATCTGGCTTTGAGGAACTTCTACCATATCCTCGAAACCATCGACAGGGAAAGCAATTCGAGCGCGATCGCTAATGCAGAACATTGCCTTAGAAATACTCAGAGTAAGCGGCAAGCGAATCGTAAAGGTCGTACCCTTACCAACCAATGATTCCACAATAATTATGCCGCGAATATCATCAAGGCAAGTTTTCACCACATCAAGCCCAACGCCGCGACCTTTAAATTCATCGGCTTGGGCAGCAGTACTAAATCCAGGCTCAAATAGTAAAGAATAAACCTCAGTATCATTGAGGCGATCAACTTCAGATTGCGATCGCACTCCTTTAGAAACAGCACTTTTCTTAACTTTGTCAGTACTAATGCCAGCGCCATCGTCACTGATGGAAATTACAGTTTGGTTGCCTTGGTGATAAGCTCGCACTGCGAGTTTACCAGTTGCCGACTTGCCAGCAGCTTGGCGAGTCGCAGGGTCTTCCAAACCATGATCGATCGCATTATTCACGAGGTGCGTAAGCGGATCGTTGAGCTGCTCCAAAATCGCCTTATCGATTAAGGTTTCACGTCCAAATACTTCTAGGTCAGCTTGTTTACCAGACTTTAGCGCGCGATCGCGAATCCCTCTAGGCAATTTATCGGCAATCAGCGCAAAGGGAACCATGCGCGATTGCTTCAAATCGTCTTGAACTTGGGTGGTAATTGTCCCTAGCTGTCGAGTCACCTGATCCGTTTCACCCACCACAAACTCAATGTCAGAGGCAGATTCGCGAACTCGGACGATCAGCTCGATAATCTCTTGCGACAACACGTGGAAGGTATTGTAGCGATCAAATTCAATCCCTTCAAAATCGCTGCTAGCAGAAGTATTCGGGCTTCCACCATCACCTGAATATGACACATCAAAACTACTAAATGAACGTCCACGCCCTGCGGTAAGAGAAGCTTCTAGCAAAGAGCGATCGTACTGATCGCGCATCCTCTGTGATACATCGCTCAGCAACTGAACTTGCTGCAACAGGTTAGTGATAAACTGCTGCAATTTCTCTTGATCCTGCGACAAAAGGTTACGGTTTACGACTAGTTCCCCAACAAGGTTATTAAGACTGTCCAGATACTTGACATCAACACGCATGGTAGAGTCGGCTAACTTCGCCTTGCGAGTGGTTGTCGAAGGACGTGCAGACGATGATTTAGTTTTTATCGGTCCAACGTCTTTAGCAAAAGCAGACTGAAGCATACTTTCCAGTTCATCAAAGTCATCGGTGGGCTTTGTTGCTGCTTTGATAGTGGTAGAAGCTGCGAAATTGTTTGGAGATGTCGCTTTATTTGTTTCAGGTTCAAAGCTGCTAGACTCACCTAAAAGTGCTTCTAGCTCATCAAAATTCATATCATCAGAATCAATAGATACCTCATCATTGATGAAAGTATCTGTAATCTGACTAGTGAATGTATTGCTATTAAAATCATTAATATCATTGGAAGTGTGACTAGAATTACTAATCATCGCTTCTAAGTCATCAAAGTTAAAGTTATCGTCAATCCCATTTAGTTCTTCGATCTGCGATTGATGTTCAGGTTCTAAAACATTTGTTTCTGAGTCTTGAGTAAAGAAAAAGTCTGAGGTTGGAGAATCATCTTCGTTTAAGTCAGTAAACTCATTAAACTCTCCAAAATCAAGAGGTTCATCAACTGCCAGATGATCGTTTCCAACATCTTCAGGTAGTTGTAATAAACTAACGTCAGACTCATCTTCACCTTGAAAGAAATCCGCTAAACTATCAATGGTCGTCTTTACTGTAATCTCATTATCTTCTAGATTTAGATCTTCCTCAATAGCCGTCAGATCTGCTTCTATCATTGAAGAATTCGTATTTTGGAAGTCTGGCATACTTGCAAAGTTATCAATGTCATCACTTTGAGTTAGCAATCCTTCGCGATCAAAATTGAAGTCATTCTGCCACAAATTTTCTAATACAGTTAAGTCTTCATTATCAGCAAGTGGATTTGCCGAATCAGTAGTAAATTCATCCCAATCATCATCAATAATATTTTCATCTGAATGCTGAGGCTCTTCTGATCCATCAAAAAAGCTACCCAAAGTATCAGTATTATTAGCGACATTAGAATAAGTTGCTAGTTCATTTTCAATATCACTAGAAACGATTTCAGCCTCTTCAGAACCGCTAAAGAAGTCTCCTAAATCATCAATATTGCCGACTTCATAACTGCTAGATTCATCATTAGAACCACTACTATCAGTAATATCGCTAGAAATTTCAAGAACTTCAGAAGCAGCAAAGAAATCATCTAACTGATCGGTAAAAATATCTGGTTCATCATTGTTAGCAATCAGTGCAAAATTTTCAGAGTCCCCAGCCACAAAGAAATCACCCAAATCATCGGTATTATTAACTTCATCGACAAAGTTGTCAGAAGCGATCGCTCCAGTAATATCTGACACTGATTCATCAAGTTCATCAGTATCAAATCCTAGCTCATCGAATATATTTAATCCAGAAGTATCAATCGTGTCAAAGTCCTTAGTTTCTGACATTCCTTCTGTATAGATGCCAGATATAAACTCTTCAGAATCTTCTAAGAAACTATCAACATCAGCGTTGATAATTTCTTCATTGACAATTTCAGGAGATACATCGGATAAAACTTCATCAAAATTTTCGCTGATCGCAAAGGGATCTTCAAGCAAAGTCATCCCTTCTTCTGAAAAAGTTAAGGCAAATGGATCGTTAGGAGAGTCATCATCAACAACGTCAGCGATCGCACTTTCTTGTCTAGCAACCTGAGCAAAATATTCTTCACTTGAGAGGTTTTGTGGTTCATATTGAGTATCAGCATCAGCAGTCTCTTTTGTTATCAACTGTTCAGCAGTTGCTGCATTTTGCGACAATTCAAGAAAATCAGTATTGTCAGCATTAATTTCAAGCGCTTCATTAAAATCAATATCATTGAATTGATCGTTAATTGGAAGTTCATTGTCAATTTGAAAATCGCTGCTTTGCTCAACGATGTCCATATCTAAATTAACATCAAACTGATCGTCTAGAGAGTTATCGACTGTAAAATCATCTGTAAATAGTCTATCTAAATCTAGACTCGCTTCGCTACTTTCAGAAGTAATCTCTAAATTTGTCTCTGAGATGTCATCAGCTTCTTCTTGCCACGCATCGTCAAGATCATCAGGGAATAAAGAATCACTAATCTCTCTCACCGCAGAGTCTTCAGCAGAAAAATCACCAAATAATTTGTCAATGCTAGATTCTCCATTACCTAGGTTGAGAACGGTTAAATCATTGTTATCAGAATCATTGCCAAGCAAATCCGCAAACTCATCGTGACTATCTAGATCAGTGTCTCCATGATTTAGTATGCTCGTCTCATTGGATTCAATATCTTCCCAAGTCGCATCAAAATCAATATCATCATTCTCAAACAGAATTGCCAAGGACTTTAACTCTGAAGCGCCAACTTTTGGTCCATCAATATGTTGACTTTCCACGATTTCATACTCGCTTTCCATCCAATCCATTTGATCGATTTGGTTCTCATGAATTGCTGCCAAATCAAATTCTTCTTCATCGACCTGATCTGCAAATAAATCGATATTTCCATCTGGAGCCGTATCGGAGATCTCAAAATCTTCTACAATCGAACCTTCATCAATATCTCCAAATGCTGTTGTAAAGATTGTGCTAACCTCATCTTCCTCTGAATCGGAAAATCGGTAGGGTAGTAGATTTTGAAGTTGTAGTGATACAACAATTTCTGCTTCCCGATCTGCTAGCACTAGATCTTGGGCTTCTTTTAACTCTCTAATCAGAATAGGCGCAAGAGTACGGTATGAGTTACTAGGCTGAGCGATCGCATTTTTAATTTGCGTGACTAAATTAGTCCAATTTCGTAAATCAAAATGATTGCCAATTTCTTGAAAGTAATCACAAACTGCTTGTAGCTGCGATCGGCTCTCCACATCATCTGTAGCTCGAAACAGTTGCAGCATATCTCGCATTTTTGTCGTGATTTCTTGCTGAAATACTGACTCTTGAGAAACAACCAATTCCTGCGGTTGAGTGATACTTTCTTCTTCTTGAGTAGATGTATCAATCGATATCTCGCCATCCGTATCTAAGACTAACTGATTTAGATATGATTCCACCTCAGCAAAGATTGGCTTAACACGGTTACTTGTCTCAGTCGTTAACTCGTCGGATATCCTAAAACTACTTTGCAATTCATCTAGAAGTTCTGAGAGAGGATCAAATCCCGCTAATAGCAGGCTTTTTAAGCGTTCATCGACAGTTATTTGCGGATTTTCTTTGAGGATTTTGAAAAAGTCTTCTAGGCGGTGAGAAACATGCTGAATGCTCCCCACACCCAACATAGCCGCGCCACCCTTAATAGAATGAGCAGCTCGAAAAAGCTCATTAGTAGATTCAGAATCACGTAAGACATCTTGCAAATTCAATACACCTTGCTCAATTGTCTGAAGATGTTCGCGGGCTTCTTCGATGAAGTAGCCCATGATCCGCTGTTGTTGTTGTTCCGAGTTCATGACACGATCCTCTCAAAGATTAGGGTGTGAGTAGCTTAGGCTAAAGGCAATAAATCATACTTAAATAATACTTAGATAGTATTTAAATAATGCTTAACGACCTCCCATTGTCTTGTCATCTGAATCAACGCGGAACCGTTCCACAGAATCCTGTAGACTGCGAGCAACACCTACCAGATTTTGCAGTGAAGCTGATACTCTTTGAGACTCTTGCGAAGTTTCTTGAGCGCTTAACTCAACTGACTGCATAACCTGAGACACTGTCCTTGAAGTCTCAGTTTGTTTGACCGTATCTTCTGTAATGGACAATACCAAAGTTTCAATGCGATGGGAAACTTGAATAATATCTGTAAGCGATTGACGCGCCTGTTCAGCTCGTTTTGTCCCATCGATAACTTGTTGTGTCCCGACTTCCATCGCTTGTTGCACATTACTGGTTTCACTCTGAATTTGCAACACGATCTGCTCAATTTCTTTAGATGCTTTGGCAGCGCGATCGGCCAACTGTCTAACTTCGTCGGCAACGATCGCAAAACCACGACCTGCATCACCTGCTCTTGCTGCTTCAATACTAGCGTTAAGTGCGAGTAAGTTAGTCCGTGAAGCAATTTGGGAAATCAGACCAACAATCTTAGAAATTTCTTGCGAAGATTCACCAAGTCGCTTAACTTTACGAGTCGTTTCAGCAACCGTTTCGCGAATGTCGAGAATACCTGCAACGGTACGTTCCACCGCATCACCGCCCTTGATCGCAGTTTCCGATGCAAGTTTGGCAACTTGCTCCGCTTCCCGCGCACTTTCGGCTACACGTTGGATTGATTCAGTCATCATTTGGACTGAATTTAGGGTGACACTTAATTCTTCAGCTTGACGCAATGCATCTGATGACAAACTTCGGGCAAATGCTTCATTTTCGCGAGAACTTTCATTAACCTGACGCGCCGCAATTTTTACTTGGTTAACAATCTCGCGTAGGTTCTGAATCGTGAGATTAAAAGAATCGGCAACCGCGCCGAGTACGTCAGCCGTCACCTCAGCTTGTACGGTCAAGTCGCCTCGCGCTGCACCTTCCACGTCATCAAGCAAGCGGATTACCTGACGCTGTAAGTCTTCTTTAGCCTGTTCTTGCTCGGCAGCTTTGCGTTGAGCTTCAGTGGTATTCGCCACAATCGATTGGATCATTTGGTTAAAGCTTGTCGCTAATCTCCCAAACTCATCTTCGCTATAGACTGAAGCGTGGGGATTCATGTCGCCACGAATTACCGCCTCAAATTGAGCTTGCAAGTTGGTGGTTGATTGATCGATCAGCTTAGAAGATCGTCGACCTAATCCCCAAGCGATCGTGCCACTTGCCACGGCGGCGGCTACAGCCATCATCCAGCCCGTATTTCTTACCTGCTCTTTTTGTCCTTGATCTTTAATTGCATCTGTAGCGAAACTGATTACCACGCCCGCAGCGAACGCGGCAACAAAACCTGCGGCGATCGCGGTAATCCCGCTCTTAGTCTTGAGCGGCAGGCTATCAAAGGGAGAGAATACACCACCCTGCTCAGAGACTTCAGCAGCATCAGATCCCACCTTCTTTGCACCCAGTGGTGTATCAATATTCCCTAGCCCAAATAGCTCGGCTTCGTTTCCAGATTGGTTAAATCTGACAGTTGCCATGTCCTGACCAGCCACTGATGTAGTATTGAGAGAGCGTCCCGAAGTCGTAAAGTCCTGATCTCCAAAATCTGATGATGACCGACTGGAAACCATCTGTGTTGCTTCTGAATCATTAAATGAACTCGAAAAAGATGATTCACTAATATCATCAAAATCATCAAACTCATCGATAAAGACAACATCAGAATCTGCGCCTAACTTGCTCGGACTGGGCTCATAACTAGAATTAAAACTAGCTCCCCCTGTGATCTGAGTTTCGGCGCTATAGCTATATTGACCAGAGCCATTCATTGAAGTGCTAGAGCTAAAATCTTCAAAATCAAAATCGTTTGTCTGATTTGCGCCAGCATTTCGCCCGCCATTATCATCGGTAGACCAAGATCCCTGCATATAGGTTGATTGGCTATAGTTATTATTTTCGTTAGCGTATTGCGGATTACTAAATTCATCTGCGGCGTTACCGCCTATGCTGTAGCTATCATCATCACTAAAATCTAATCTTTCTTTGGCGGCAGCAATACCGCTATGAGCATATTCCAGAATTGAGTTGTCGTCGGTTAGTTGTAAAACAGTTTCGTATTCAGCAATTGAATCTTGATAGCGCTCTAGTGCGAGATTAATATGGGCATGAAGTAAGCGACACATCGGGTCGCTAGGGCAGACTCTAACAAGATCTTGCGTCAATTGGCCAGCTTGATCGTAGTCTCCCTGCATGTAAGCCTTGGAAGCCTTGTCGTATTCTTTTTGGTATTGCATACTTGATGCCATGTCCTTTCTCCTAAAATCCCTAAAATATCTGCTATTTGTGCGAAATCATCTTGAAATTAATCTATCTAGGATTAGGAGGCCCACCGTGCCGATCGCAGAATATTGACTTGATCTAGCAATTTTAGGGGATCGCTGTCTTCCATGATCCACTCACCTTTTATGAAAGGAGCCATACTGTCAGGGCTATTCCTAGAGGCATGAAGTTTTGAAGAATCTAGCCAAGCCATCACGCTAATTTGTTCTACTGCTAAGCCTAGCATCATCCCTTGATCCTCGATAGCAATGATCGAAATTTCTGCGCGATCGGTATTTACAGGAGGTGCTTCCCCCAAAAATTGACCGAGATCGCCTACCCAAACTACTCTACCCCGAATATTAACTGTACCTAGCAACAGGGGGGAGACATTGGGCATGGGGTTGATCCGATCTGGAGAATATTCCAAAACTTGGCTAACTCCAATCGCAGGTAAAGCAAACTCAATTCCAGAAGCCACAAAAAATCTTAAATGCAGCTCACCTTCTGGAGCTTCGATACCTTGGTCGAAGTCAGTGGATTGATCTTGTCCGATGCCAGGGAAGAATTCTTGGTTTCCTACCATAATTTGATGATCTCTACTGATAGCAAAATTTTAATTGCTTTTAATTTTAAAAAATGAACAAAATTAAACGTTGAGAACACTAAGAAAATCTTTTAATAAAATTTTTTAGGAGGATTTTTAGGCTTTTCTAAGTAACTGCTTGACAGTGCCAACTAGCTCTTGAGGTTGAAAGGGTTTGGCGATATAGGCATCAGCACCCTGTTTCATTCCCCAATAACGATCAAATTCTTCACCCTTAGATGAACACATTACGACAGGAACGCGCTCGGTTTTAGGATCGGTTTTGATGCGACGACATAGCTCATAGCCATTCATGCGGGGCATGACAATGTCCATAACGACGATGTCGGGACGACTACCTTGCATTTGCTCTAGTGCTTCCACACCATCGCTTGCGGTTTTGACGGTTAAGCCACTGCCTTTGAGTAAGTCCTCAATCATCTCTCTTTGCGTCACACTGTCTTCAACCACCAGAACTATACTCATACATGAATGCCTCGATAGGATTCTTCCACTAGCAACTCACAAAACTAAATGTACTAAAGTCAAGACAATCGGCATTTTTCTATGCCTATCTTAATGTTTTAAGTTGGCGCTTAATTATTTATTAACCTATCCATATTTTAGTCTTGCTCTGATAAAGCATTAAAGGTCGGGTTGAAAGTCAAGACACAAAATAGCATGGAATAGGGCTTTGCTCTTTATATTAGGCTCAAATAATATTTTTAGGTGGCGCGATCAAGGGTGCGGTACTGTACAGCTTCGGCGATATGGATAATTTGAATATTTTCAGAATTAGCAAGATCGGCGATCGTGCGGGATACTTTGAGAATGCGATCGGTGGCTCGTGCTGATAAACCCAATCGCTTGATTGCTGCCTCTAACAAGTCGCGCGAAGGGTTGTCTAGTTCGCACCATTGGCGCAAATGTCGGGATTGCATCTGAGCATTACAATTGACTCTTGCTTCTGCCTGAAATCGATTTTGTTGGATTTTGCGTGATGTCTGGACTCTTTCTTTAACTGCACCTGAGTTTTCTCCCTCTTGCGATCGCGTCATCTCTTCAGGCTTTAGTCTTGCTACGGTCACTTGCAAGTCGATCCGATCCATTAGTGGACCTGATAGCTTTGCCCAATACTGTTCGCGTTGGCGGGGTGTGCAAGTACAAGGCTGCACCGAATCGCCGTAATAACCACACTGGCAAGGGTTTGTCGATGCGACTAGCGTAAATTGCGCGGGAAAGGTCACCGATTGGCGAGTGCGGGAAATGCACACAAATCCATCTTCTAAAGGTTGTCGCAAAAATTCTAAGACATCACGCTTAAACTCGGTAAGCTCATCAAGAAACAAGATCCCATTCGTGGCAAGTGTGATCTCGCCAGGACGCGGAAAGCTGCCGCCGCCAACTAATGAGGGGCCAGAGGCAGAATGGTGGGGGCTACGAAATGGGCGATCGCTTACCAATCCTTTACCCTTTAACAAACCTGCCACTGAGTGAATCCGCGTCACTTCTAAGGCTTCGTCAAAGTTCATGTTGGGCAAAATACTCGGTAAGCGCCTTGCTAATAGAGTTTTACCCGATCCAGGGGGACCAACAAAAATTAAATTATGTCCACCTGCGGCGGCGATTTCGAGAGCACGACGGGCTTGGTGTTGACCTTTAACATCTTTAAGATCGAGTTTAAATTCGCTTTCGTGCCATTTCAGCTCAGGATTAGCAACCACTGGTGGATATTTGGCGGGATTGGCTA
>JBBRQX010000066.1:0-9706 GCA_038225745.1 Pseudanabaenales cyanobacterium
CTGCTCCCCTCAGAAGTTCCCTATCGCGCCAATATCTATGCCATGAAAAGTTTTGGGGTGGAATATATAATCTCTGCTTCGGCTGTTGGCTCTTTACAAGAATATGCCAGACCTCTGGATATTGTGCTGCCCGATCAATTTATTGATCGCACCACCAGCCGCACCGCAACATTTTTTGGTGAAGGCATTGTTGCTCACGTTGCTTTTGGGGAGCCAATTTGCAAGGCATTACTGTCGGTAGTTGCTCATGCGGCAGAAACAGTTGATTTAGGACGCAATAAAGTCCATAAAGGCGGGACTTATATCTGTATGGAGGGGCCAGCCTTCTCCACCAAAGCTGAATCTTTGCTCTATCGCAGTTGGGGCGCGAAGGTGATTGGGATGACTAATCTTACTGAGGCAAAGCTTGCGCGTGAGGCAGAAATCGCCTATGCCACGATCGCACTAGTTACTGATTATGATTGTTGGCACAATGATCATGAGAGCGTGACTGTGGAGATGGTCATTCAAAATTTACATAAAAATGCGGTGAATGCTCAACAGGTAATTCAAAATACAGTTGCCAAGATTGCTGCTAATCCGCCTAAGTCTGAGGCTCATCATGCTTTGAAAACTTCGATCTTGACGGATTTGAGTAAAGTGTCTGATTTAAATCGCGATCGCTTAAAAATGATTTTGCAAAAATATCTCTAATCTCTTCAACCATAAGGAGCAACTTCAAAATGACACAACCGCCCTTAACACTTGATGGCGTTGCCAACGATTTAGATACCGTCAAGGACATCATGTTTACTCTTGCAAGGCAGTACGAACGTATTGATCGCACAGTCGATCAAGTGGCTACGCAGCAAAAAGTTAATACTGAAGCGATTTCATCTCGAACCAGATTCATGATGCAGTTGGGGGAGTCCATGGCAAGTACTCAATCTGACATTAGGCAGATGCAATCTGATGTTAGAGAGATGCAGTCTGAAGTTAGAGGCTTACAAGTTGAAAATCGTAGGATTTTGCAACACATTTTTAAGGATGAGTTTTAGCGATCGCATTAAATAAAAACAAAAAAGTCTCGCAGCGCGAGACTTTTTTATTGATTACGAGCCAAAATCTCTTATTTCTAAGGATACCTAGTCTTGTAAATAGCTTCCCAAGCGCGAATTTCCGTATTCCCTGCGTTATAGTAAAAATCTAGCACAAAGCCGTCCTAAAAGGACGAGGTTGTAAACCAAATTTTTCGACAAAGTTTTTTAACTAAATAAATCTTTATTTAAAATAAGTACTGCTTAGCTCTGCTTCTTTTGTTTAAAGTTTAACTTTTATAATCCTTATAAACTATCAAACAGTTGAAAAATCTTTCCTTAAAGATGTTTAAATATTCGTCTTTACTATGTACTATTTATGTCGGTGCATCTTTATTGCTAATGCTGGGTTTGGTAGTGATTGTTGGTTGGTTTATTGGCTCAACAAGCCTAATCCAAATTAATCCGCAATTCGTACCGATGCAGTTTAATACTGCTGTGGGTTTAGTTCTAATTAGCTTAGCGATTACTGGCTTAGCCAGCAATCGTCGAAATTTGACTATATGTGTAGGCTTTATCGTAATATTGTTGGGGGGATTAACATTAATTCAACATATATTTGGAGTCGATTTTTTTATTGACGAGCTGTTCATAAAGCATTATATTACGAACGGGACTTTGCAATCAGGTAGAATGGCTCCAAATACGGCTTTAAATTTTCTGCTAAGTGGGATTGCAATCTTTGTAATATCTCAATCTAAAATTTGCTTAAATCATTTGTTGGTTAGTAGTTTATTGGGATCTTTAATAACGGGACTGGGGACTGTGGCTTTTTTAGGATATCTGTCAAACATAAAGACAGCTTACGGTTGGGGTAATCTAACCAGAATGGCGATCCATACTTCAATTGGTTTTATGGTTGTCGGAATATTGTTGATTCTAGTAACAAGATATTTGAGTGGGCGAACTAAGTTAAAAACACCTTCTTTAACACTTCCTCTGACCCTTTTTCTGTTAGGAATTACGATTACTATTTGTTTTTGGCAGGCTCTTTATGCTTCAGGAATATATGTTGATAGTCAAGATGGAATCAAAATCATAAATTTTGTAACATCGGGAATTTTGATTTTTGGTGGATTATTTTCAATGGCCGTCGCGATCGCGATGTGGTTTGCCATTAGATCGCGTGAGCAACTACAGGTACTGAGACTAGCTCAACAGGAAATATTAGCGCTCAATCAACAGTTAGAAAAACTATCTTACCTTGATGGATTAACCGAGATTCCTAACCGTCGATCTTTCGATTTGGCACTCGAAAAGGAATTAGGTCGAGCTTACCAATATCAATATCCTATTGCTTTAATTCTGATCGATATCGATTATTTCAAAGCTTACAATGATTTTTATGGTCACCAATTAGGTGATATTTGTATTCAACAAGTGGCGCTTACTCTGAATAGCTTGACAAAGCGTCAGGCTGACATGGCAGCGCGTTATGGTGGTGAAGAGTTTGTTTTATTATTGCCAGATATTTCGCTTCAAAACGCCGAGAAACTGGCGGCGATCGCACTACAGGCGATCGTTGATTTAGGGATTCCGCACGAAGCTTCAAAGGTTAATCCATTCGTGACAATTAGTGCTGGTGTCAGTGTTTGTATCCCTCACCTTGACACGTCACCGAGAGAAATAATTCAGCGTACAGATCAGGCTTTATACGATGCGAAAGCCAAAGGTAGAAATTGTTTTATCACAAGTACTCACACCAAATAAAAACAAAAAAGCCTCGGATTGAGAGGCTTTTTTATTTCTAGGGACAGCGCTTCGCGATGCTTTTTCTATGAGCCAAGTCCCTTCACAGTATCAAAGAAGAATCTTGCATTGTCTTCAGGCGTGGTGGGCAAAATGCCATGTCCGAGGTTCATGATGTGACCCTTGTTGCCAGCTTTAGCAATGACATCTAAAATGCGATCGCGAATATAACTTTGCTCAGCAAATAGCACACAGGGATCAAGATTTCCTTGCACAGGCATATCACGACCAAGGCGATCGCGGGCTTGCGCCATATCGACAGTCCAATCAACACTAACGATATCGACACCACACTTAGGCATCAAATCCAGTACACCAGCACTGCCGCTAATGTAGAGGATCATCGGCGTATCAGGATATTTTGCTTTTACTTTATCCACAACCATCTTTTGATAAGGAAGTGCAAATGTTGCATAGTCGGTTGGACAAAGATGACCAGCCCAAGAGTCAAACATTTGGACAACTTGCGTACCACATTCGATTTGGTGAATGACATAAGTGCCAACCATTTCCGCGATCTTAGTCAAAAAGCTATGGATGATCTTTGGCTCTTTATATGCCATCGCCTTGATCACAGAATAATCCTTAGACCCTTTGCCTTCAACTGAATACGCGGCTAATGTCCAAGGTGCGCCCACAAAGCCCAGAATTGTCGCTTGATCTTTAACTTCTTCTTTGATCGCGCTTAAAATCTTGCGGATAAATGGAACTGCCGTATCGGGATCAAACTCGGTGAGTGCATCAACTTGAGCTTGAGTACGGATTGGTGACTCGATAATTGGGCCCTTGCTCTCGATGATGTCAAAGTTAATGCCGATACCTGTGAGGGGGGTAAGGATATCGGAAAACATGATCACGCCATCGGGCTTGAAAGCGCGAAATGGTTGTAAAGAAATTTCGGCAGCGAGTTCGGCAATTTCCGATCGCTCTCTAAATGTGGGATATTTGTCGCGCAAATCACGATATACCTTCATATATCGCCCTGCTTGGCGCATCATCCATACTGGTGGACGGTCTAGTACTTCGCCTCTTGCTGCCCTGAGCAAGCGATCATTGCCTCCCATAATCAAATTTTCCCTGTATTTTTAAACATTTTTATTATTTGTGCTTTTGAATTATAGAACGTCAAGTACCAATCAAGAACAAGGGGCTTAAGCCCCTTGTTACAGCATCTTGAAATTTTCTGGGTTTTATAACAGCGCAAAGCGCTGTATTAAATTGATCAATAAAACTTAGGCTTTTTTTTAACTTCTTGACTTGATGCGGGTATATATACTTTCTTGAAGATATGTTATTAATATTTAAGCTATAAATATTTTATTAAGTGTTTGCTAAGTAAAACTTTGGGCTAACTAACTAATTAGCTAGGTCTAAAAACTGTGATTAAAGAAGGGGTAAATTTGATAACAGATACTGATGTAGCAGCAGATGCAACATCAACTCCATCGTTTGACGCAAAGTCATCCTTACAAAAAACCTTGGCGATCGCCGTTACCTTTGTGATTGTATCGATCGCGATCGCTCTATGGATATTGCGTCCAGCCTTTGATCCATATACGCAGTCTGTCTTAAATCTATCGGGCGATCCTGTGCAGGGGCGTTCGATTTTTGTGATGAATTGTGTGGCTTGTCACGGGCAGTGGGCGAATGGCAAAGTTGGTCCTAATTTGCATGGCGTTCGCGATCGCAAGTCTGATAAAAGACTAATTCAACAGGTCGTGAGCGGTGAAACTCCACCGATGCCACAGTTTCAGCCAAGTCCGCATGATATGGCTGATTTACTGAGCTATCTTAAGCAGTTGTAAAAAATATCCTCGCGAAGCGTAGATGTTTTTTATATTTTTTGTAGCTTTAGCAATTCGCTGATCCCCTTTTCCGCAACATTGAGCATTTGATTAAGCTGATCGCGGCTAAATGTATCAGATTCGCCAGTGCCTTGCACTTCGATTAGTTTGCCATTGCTATCCATCACCACATTTAGATCGACACTTACCGCCACATCTTCTTTGTAATCTAGATCCAAAATTGGTACACCATCTAACAAGCCCACTGATACTGCCGCCACTGCATTACGAATCGGCGATCGCGTAATTTTGCCTTCAGAGAGTAGGCGATCGCAAGCCGCTTGCAGAGCCACAAATCCACCTGTGATCCCGCCTGTGCGTGTACCGCCATCGGCTTGCAGCACATCAACATCAACGGTAAATGTATAATTTGCGATCGCGGTCATATCTAGGGCTGCACGTAAACTCCGCCCGATCAGTCTTTGGATTTCTTGAGTGCGTCCAGATAGTTTCATCAATTCGCGCTGCTGACGCGGGATCGTTGAAGCTGGCATCATCCGATATTCAGCAGTTAACCAACCTTGATTACTACCAGCCAAAAATTTTGGCACACCTTCTTCGATGGAAACGGTGCAGATCAATTGGGTATCGCCAAATTTTGCCAACACTGAACCCGCAGGTGCTTTGGTAAAGGGCGACTGCAAATATACGGGTCGCAGTTGATCCCAATTTCTACCATCGGGACGAATAGGCAAATCGCTCATGATCACTCTTGATAAGGTTTAAATCCAATCATAGGTTACTCTCTTCCCAGCATAAAAATAGACGTTCAAACCCAAAGATTAGACGTTGCGGCGCGGAGCGCCGCAACGTCTAATCTTTCACTGGGAAGGGAGTATGCGTAAAGCGCGGCGGTTTGGTGGATTATTTTTTCTTCCCACCTTTTTTTGATGGTGGCTGACGATCAACTAATGGTGCTGGTATGTCTTGAGGTTGCGGTTGAAATTCGGGTGCAGGAATTGGCAAGGGTGTATCAGTCGGGGTAGGCGTAGCAGTAGGTGTCGGCGTAAATGTGGACGAGGGAGTAGGTGTCGGCGTAACTTTAGGCGATGGCGTAGCAGTGGGTGTAGGTTTAGCAGTTGCAGTTAGCGAGGGAGTAGGCGAGGGCGTATTGATAACTTCGGGTACATTTTTCATGGATTTACCAACAATCGCCATGATCGTTAACAGCAACAACAGCGCCCCCCCAGAGATCCATATCCAAAGCGGAAATGCTGGGCGCGGTGATTTTTTTTGGAAAGCAACGGTGTGGAGTTGACTAGGATGCTCGTCTTGGGCATAGGGAGATCGCCCTTGTGGCGAAACCACCACCGTTGCAAGGTTACTTACTGAATGGTTATTGCCGCCATGCAGCAACGTTGTTGGTAAGGCATGTTCTGTGGCGCTAGGTAGCATCGAGATCGCCTCTAACACTTCGTTCGCTGTCTGATAACGCTGACGAAAATCGTAGCGAATCATTTTGTCGAGAATATCCAGAAACTGAGGTGAATAGCTGCCTTGAGATAGGCGATCGCGCCAAATTAATTCGGCAGTATCAGGATTTTCAGCAAATAGGCGTGGCTCTGCGCCAGTGATGGCTTGAATAATCATCATCCCCAATGCATAAATATCGCTACTAAAGCGCGGCTTGCCATTCAGTTGCTCGATCGGCATATATCCAGAAGAACCGATCGCGATCGATAGATCCGTATTTCCTTGCGGATCGACTGTGAGATTACTAATTTCTTTGACCGCACCAAAATCGATCAAGACAATTTTGCGATCAGATTTGCGGCGAATCAAGTTGGCTGGCTTGATATCACGATGAATGACATGGTGATCATGTACATAAACTAATATTTCTAAAACCTCTTTAAGCAAAGCGATCGCCACAGCTTCAGGCGATCGCTTGTCCTTACCGATCTCTTGAGTGAGATCTGTGCCATCAGCAAACTCTTGAACTAAATAAAACTCTTCGCCTTCTTGAAAATGAGCGAGTAAACGGGGAATGTGATCGTGAGAGCCTAATGAGTAGAGCATTGCTGCTTCTTGATCGAACAAACGCTTAGCAGTTTCCAGCACAAAAGGCTCATTTGAGACGGGCTTAAGTTGCTTAACCACGCAAGTAGGATGTGTCGGCAGATCAATATCTTCAGCGAGATATGTCTGCCCAAAACCACCACTACCAAGGTGACTAACGATTTTATAATGCCCTCTAAGTATGGTGTTTAACACGATTAATCTGAGTTACCTTTAGACCCAAAGTAGAAGCCAAGCGCTGTGCCAATTAGCCCTATTTGAGCCGTCAATATGAGTGTTATCAAATCTTTTACTAAAGTACTGGTCTTATCAAATGAACTAGTCTTTTTCTCATCGACAAAAATTGAGATAATCAGTAAACTTATGACCAATGCAAAGCTAGCTAATATTGTTCTAGCAAGTATGTTAACCAAAAAAATAGCTAACTTAGCACGAGTTATCTCTTGACTTTCTTGAATATCAAATTTTTTGTTGCCTAGGCTTGGAATAACGTTGCTTAGGCTTGGAAAAACATCTTGAACAGGAACTTCAATGTCTTTATTTATCCGACTATCATCTTTGTCTACTTCATTATTTGGCAAGTTAGAGATTTGTCTTACTTCGGTAGAAGGATCGGAAACACTTATCTTTTTTTCTTCGGAACTCATAATCAAAGTTTTTTACTCTATGTTTTTAGAAATATTTTATTTACTTTAAATTGATTTCACGCGCGGAACCATCTTTCAGTTGAACAAACAACCTCCCTCCCGCATTTGCGGTAATGTCATGAATATATGATGCAGTTGCTACAGCCTTTTTGAGTGCAACTTCCTGACTAACACCTTGCTGTCTTGCAAGCCAATTAATAAGGTTGGCTGTTTCGTTGTCAAGGTTTATTAATGGGGATGCAAGTCTTCCAGAAGTCTCTTGCTGAGAAATTGAGTAAACTTTTTGATTGGATAGATCTGGCTTAGACAGATCATCGTTCATAAAGTTAAAGTTTTTAGCTATCCTGCCTTTAGAATTACTAAACATATCGCCTAGACCCATGGTTACTTTGCTCTTTTTAGTATAGCTTTTAGATAATTATTGCAAAAAGTGAATTTTTGAAGTATTTACCGATCGCTTGGCGATCGCTAATAATCTAGCTAATTTAGATTTGAGAATTAATTTTTGTAAAGACCTTGCTTTTCGTATGTCTTTACCTTGAACCGCTTCGTACACTTGCCGTTGCAGCTTAAAAAGGTTTCTTTTGCCTACCTACTTGGAATAAACTGTATAAAATTGAAATTAACCATCTTAGTTCTCGTTTCATACTGCTTACAGCGCTGTGCGCCGTTATAAAACCCAGAAAAGATTTTGAAAGTGCCGCGAAGCGGCACTTTCAAAATCTTTTCTGTACTACTCAAAGCCTCAACAGGCTGTATCGACGATTTAATGGGAATTATTACCAAACGTTCATCCAAAAAAATTCGAGCTAACGAAATTCTAATTCGTCTCAAACAGATTTATCCTGATGCGACTTGTTCACTTGATTACGAAACCCCTGTACAACTTTTGGTGGCGGTAATTCTCTCGGCACAATGCACCGATCAGCGCGTGAATATAGTCACGCCAAAACTATTTGCACGTTTTCCTGATGCGATCGCATTAGCAAACGCCGATCTTGATGAACTCATGGAATTAGTCCATTCCACAGGCTTTTATCGCAATAAATCTAAAAATATTAGAAGTGCGTGCGAAATGATCGTACGTGACTTTGATGGCAAAGTCCCAAATACGATGGAATCCCTGCTCAAGCTAGCAGGAGTAGCCCGCAAAACTGCCAATGTCGTCTTAGCTCATGCCTATGGAATTAATGCAGGTGTGACCGTTGACACCCATGTAAAGCGGCTGACCAAGAGATTAGGGCTAACGAAATTTGAAGAGCCAGTTAAAGTCGAGCGTGATTTGATCGGGCTTCTGCCTCAACGGGACTGGGAAAACTGGTCAATCAGAATTATTTATCACGGTCGCGCCGTTTGTAATGCGCGTAAACCTGCTTGCGATCGCTGTCAACTCGCTGATTTATGTCCCTCAGCACCTAAATGAAGCGCTTTGCGCTTCAGTAAAACCCAATATATTTTTTAAAAGTGTTGCAAAGCAACACTTTTAAAAAATATATTGGGTTTGGATTACCAGCAAAGTTGTGAAGTTTTCTAAAGATACGCACCCTTTATGCAGTGACATCAGCGCTTATTCCCTAAAATAAAGACAAAATTCTCCCTACAATCTTTACTTAATTAAAGACTAAAGACTTATGACAGATTTTGTAAAACCTTTCAAAAACGATCCCCAACTTGGGAATTTATCCACACCAATTAGCGATTCGGCGATCGTTAAGGCCTTCATCGGTAATCTCCCTGCTTACCGCAAAGGCTTATCTCCTGGCCGCCGTGGACTAGAAATTGGTATGGCTCATGGCTATTTCATCTACGGTCCTTTTGCATTGCTTGGTCCCCTGAGAAATACTGACATAGCTGACCTTGCTGGTTTGTTAGCAACTGTAGCCGCAGTTGTGCTTTTAACCCTCGGCTTGTCTTTATATGGTGAAACCGCGACCAAGCTAATCTCTAGCTCTGCGCTTGAAGCTCCTGCGGAACTCGGTAATCCCTCTGGTTGGAGCGAATTTTCTAGCAGCTTCTTGATTGGCGGCGCTGGTGGTGCTGCATTTGCTTACTTCCTCATTTCTGTAGCGCCAATTCAAAAAATCACTGGTCTACTCTGGAATTAAGACTAGGCTTTGTATTATCAAAGCAAAACGTCAACTCAACTCTTAATTATAAGGAAAACTACAATCATGACTGGATACTACACGGCTTCATATTTGTCTTATATTCTTGTACCCCTCTTTTGTTTGATCTTGCCAGTCGCAACAATGGGCTTGGTTCTTAACTACATCGAAAACTAGACTATCTGTTCTAATTTATTTTTCATATTCTCAACAAAGCCAGGGCGAACGCCTTGGCTTGGTTTGTAAGGAAATAAAATAAAATAATA
>JBBRQX010000067.1:0-9386 GCA_038225745.1 Pseudanabaenales cyanobacterium
CTTGGTAGGTAACACCCGTCCGTGCCTAGGTCATGAGGAACGTGAAACTGGTGCAGTGAGTCCAAAAGACGATGACCTGTATCTTCGGACGTAAAGCTCAAAGTACGAGTCTCCTGTAAAAGAGCTTTCTTCGGGAAGCCCTCGCTCTAACTGTACTCAGTTCAGCGTCGGGAGAATGTCACAATTTAAATTGAGTTTTACGCGAAATGAGGATTTTTTGACCATGACTGAACCAACTCAAGTACCACAGGCTACTGATCCGAAAATGGGGTTTAATACTTATGCAGAGCGCTTAAATGGTCGCGCGGCAATGATCGGTTTCATTATCGCGATCGCGATCGAGTTTGTCACTCGCAAGGGTGTGTTGTTATGGCTAGGGCTGATATAGACTGACAGAGTAAGAGCGCAAAGCGCTCTCACTCTATGTCTTTGGTATTTATTTGTAATTAATTTTTAGTTATGGCATCTGGCAAAATCGAGAACTCTCTTTACTGGACTGCGGCAATTTTGGGATTAGTCCTCGATCAAGCCTCCAAATATTTAGTCGTGCAACATCTCAAGGTATTGAAATCAGTCCCCTTGATTGATGGTGTCCTTCATTTTACCTATGCGACTAATACAGGTGCAGCATTTAGCTTATTTAGCGGTCAGACCGACTGGCTTAAATGGGTGTCGATGCTTGTGAGTTTAGGGCTAGTTGCCTTTGGGATTTTTAGTAAAAACCTGACTCAATGGGAACAAGTTGGCTATGGTTGCATTTTGGCAGGGGCGGCTGGAAATGGGATCTATCGCTTTGTGGCTGGTTATGTAGTTGATTTTATCGACATACGAATTATTCGATTTGCGATTTTCAACATTGCCGATGTGTCTATTAATATTGGTTTAGTTTGCTTAGCGATCGCCGTTTTATTTGCACCTAAACCACCAAACCCGCAAAAGCTAAATTGAGCGCGAAGCGCTATATTTCTAATTAGAAGTTATTTAAGAGACTTATCAGCATGGCAAATTCCCCAAAAATTGTAGTCGTTACTAATGGCAAGGGGGGAGTGGGTAAAACAACAACAGCGATCGCCTTAGCAGGTATCTTGGCACAGGAAGCAAAAGTATTAGTTGTCGATGCTGATGTGCAGGGCAGCTTGTCTTGGTGGGTAGGACGCAGCGATAAGGGGATGGGGTTTGATATTGCTAAAGAAATCGATCCGACCCATCTAAGGAAATTACCAAAACTTAGCAGTTACGATCTAGTATTGGTAGATACACCACCCGCCCTACATTCTCATGCACTAGCGACAGTTGTGGCGATCGCCGACTATTTAGTTTTGCCAAGCCCACCCGCCCCAATGGACTTAACGGCTCTAATCGATACTGTCAAAAGTACCGTTCGACCTTCCCAAGTCCCTCATCGAGTTCTGCTCACCCGCGTCGATCCGCGATGTATCAATGAGGCTCTGGAAGCCCAAAATACTTTGCTAGAGGTGGGAGTACCTGTTTTCCATGCATTTGTAAGATCCTACAAAGCCCATGAACGCGCCGCTCTGGAAGGAAAATTGGTGACAGAATGGAAAGGTAAAAATGCGAGAGAAGCCGAAGCCGACTATCGGCGGGTTGTCGATGAATTGCGCCGCGATATTTTAAGATGATATGATGCACGGCAATAAAAGCCGAAAAGCTGTAGCACACGCGCAGCGTGCGCTACAGCTTTTCGGCTTTTTCGTAGAAAATCAATTAATATTTAAAAATTATGTCAACTAAAAAGAAAATCGGAATTTCAGATTTATTGCGCGATGAAGTGCAGAAAGAACCTGAATCACCAGTTAGTAATGAACAAACTATTGAAGTAAAAGCAGAAACTATTATAGAAAAATCACCTAGTGATGATGGTGTAAAAGCAAGAATTTCTGCATTAGAGTCAGCCTTAGCGCGATCGCAAAAACAGGAAACTGAACTTTTGCAAGCGATCGCGGATTTGCAAAAAGATTTGCAATTTAGCCATACAAACACCGAGCTTTTACAGAAATCACTGGCGGCGATCGAGAGTCTCAAAAATGAATTAAATCAACAACTCGTAGAAGTTAAGCACGATAATTTGCGCTTAGCTGAAGCAAATATTCAGCTTTCCGCGCAGGTCAAGACTTTAGAAGCAGCTAAAGAATTACCTCAGCCTTCAGCAGTCGAAATTCCTAGCTCTTCTCAACTGGTGTCCCAAAACCCTCAAAATAATCGGGCAACTCCTCGTAAACAACCCGTCGAGCAGCCCCCTCGCGATCGCACTCCTTATACACGCCCAACTGGCTCTAACGAGCAGTTGCAACGTATAAATAATAAGAATATTGGCTGGATGGATTAAGCGAGATATAGCGATCGTCACTTGCATTAAAACAAAAAAAGGAAGGCGGCGCGAAGCGTTGCCTTCCTTTTTTTTATAGCATTTACATGCGACCACGCAACATTTGCGCCATTTCATTGGGCTTCGGCGAGTTCTCTACGGCTGTTTCTTCCGTAATTCGACCATCTTCGTAGAGCTTATAAAGCGATAGATTCATACTAATCATTCCCTCATAGGTACATTTAGGAATTAGTGCTTCAACCTCATCGAGATCACCGCGTTTGATATAGTCGCGTACAGCATCAGTATTGATCAAGATTTCATGTACCGCCGCCCGCTTCCCATCAGTGGTACGCACCAAGCCTTGAGCAATAACTCCTACTAAAGATTCCGATACCTGAATCCGCATTGGCGCTTGCTGTTCAGGCTCATAGAGGTTGAGAATCCGATCAATCGTTTTTACAGCACTATTAGTATGGAGTGTTCCAAATACTAAGTGCCCTGTTTGAGCAGCTTTAAGTGCGGTATTGACCGTTTCCTTATCCCGCATTTCCCCAATCAGAATGATATCAGGGTCTTCACGCAAACAGGCCTTGAGCGCATTATCAAACTTGAGTGTATGGATACCAACTTCTCGTTGTTTGATCAGCGCTTTTTTACTTTGATGCACAAATTCAATTGGATCTTCAATGGAAATTAAATGCTTCTGCATTTCCGTATTGATGAAGTCCACCATGGCAGCCAAAGTAGTTGATTTACCTGAACCTGTAGGCCCAGTCACAAGGATCAAACCCTTGTGTGTATAGCAGAGTTCACGGAATACTTCGGGTAACCCAAGCTGATCGATAGACAATATCTTTAAGGGAATTAGTCGTAACACCATTGCCGAACCGCGCAATGACTCAAACACATTGATCCGACAACGGGCAAATTCATACTGAGTTGCACCGTCAAATTCTAGAGTATCCCGAAATTGCTGGATTTGCTTATCATCCATAATTTCCGTCATCCAAGTGTCAAAAGTCTGCTTGTCTGGGACTGGATACTGCTCCTGCGTCACCATTAAGCCCCGACTCCGAAATCGGACTGGTTCATTTACCCCAGCATGAATATCAGAACATCCTTGCTCATTGGCATCTTTGACAATTTGGGCAAGGGTTGGCTGTCCTGTACTACGCTGTAAAATCGCTGGTACACCTAGCCCTGGCAAGTTTGGTGGTGGACCTGGACGAATTGGTGGGCGTGGATTTGGTGGTGGTGGAACACTCGTGACTTGTGTATCTGTCGGAATCGACATCTGAGCTTGACGCGCTGCCGCCGCCGCACGAGCTTGTTGAGCAGCTTGAGCCTGTTGTAGTTGGGCTGGAGTCATCGCCGCACGAGCTTGTTGAGCAGCTTGGGCTTGTTGTAGTTGGGCTGGAGTCATCGCAGCGCGAGCCTGTTGGACAGCTTGAGGATTCGGCGGGACTTGAGAATTGCTAGGCACACGCTGCTGAGCGGGTGGTGCAGTAGTGTTAGTACGTTGCTGTGGAACACCGCTACCAGATGGGGGCGGCGGTACTGGAGGTATCCCAGATTGCGTCATAGTTGAACCTCAAAAATTGCTGTGGTTGAAGATCAGATTTGATGATCAGTTTTTTGCTATTCAAATTCTGCAATTTGACCTAGAAATAACCAATCTTGCTACTTAATAGGTTAGAAATATATTAGCCCTTGTAAATACTATCCTCAAACTAATTAATGAATATTCTCAGTGCGTTGCGATCAAGACCCAGCACAGACACTCAAAAAGCTTCCAAGCCATCTGCCACAAAGCAAACTAAAGGCATTGAAATTAAGTCTCAACGTGAGTTGGACTATATGCGTGAATCATCTCGCATTGTGGCAACTGTACTCAAGGAAATTTCAGAGCTGATTGCGCCAGGTATGACGACAATGGATCTCGATGCTCATGCTGAGAGACGTATTCGTGAGATGGGTGCGGTTCCTAGCTTTAAGGGATATGGCGGCTTTCCTGCTAGCATCTGCTCTAGCATCAACAATGAAGTCGTGCATGGCATACCTAATGCTAGAAAAGTCATTAAGTTGGGCGATCTTGTGAAGATTGATACTGGTGCTTTTAAAAATGGATTTCATGGGGATTCTTGCATCACAGTCGCGATCGGTCATGTCAGTGAGAAGGCTACTAAGTTGATGCGAGTGGCTGAAGAGGCTCTGTATAAGGGGATTGAGCAGATTAAACCAGGTAATTGTATGCTCGATTTGGCTGGGGCAATCGAGGATCACGTTAGGTCAAATGGTTTTGCGATCGTTGAAGATTTCACAGGGCATGGTGTGGGGCGCAATTTGCATGAAGAGCCTTCAGTATTTAATTTTCGCACCCATCAGTTGCCGAATGTACGGTTTCGCGCAGGGATGACTTTGGCGGTCGAGCCGATTTTGAATGCTGGCTCAAAGCGAGTACGGATTTTGGCTGATAAGTGGACGGCGGTAACTGTTGACAATCAGCTTTCGGCACAATTTGAACATACAGTTTTAGTAACCGAAACTGGCTATGAAATTTTTACCGATCGCACTAAAGTCTAATCAAGATAGGAAAGCTTTGCAAAGCAAAGCTTTTTGATAACAAAACCTATGCAAAATATTTTTTTAGCTGGTTCTAGCCGTGGAGTTGGGCGCGAGATTGCTAAATTGTTAGTAGAAAACGATCCGCCATCTGTAAATCTAACGGTACTCCTACGCAATCCGACCTATGCGGCTGAGCTAGAGGCTCTGGGTGCATCAGTGCTGTTTGGTGATGCCCTAAGCTCTACGTCTCTGGAAGCGGCGATGCTACAGGGCAGTGTGATCGATGTGGTGATTACGACTATGGGTGGTTTGCCCAGCGATCGCAATGAACGCGCTGACTGTGAAGGTAATAAAAATTTAGTTGATGTCGCCGTCAAAGCGGGAGTCAAGAAATTTATTCTCGTCTCTTCGATTGGTAGTGGCAATAGTGTTGTCGCTCTTGCCCCTCAAGTTTTGCAGACTCTAGGGGCAATTCTCAAAGAAAAAGAGAAAGCGGAACAGCATCTAGTTGCGAGTGGTTTAACATATACGATTATTCGTCCAGGGGGCTTAAAGTCAGAAGCGGCTACAGGTAATGCATTACTGACAGAAGACCCCAAAGTTGCGGGCGTTATTCATCGCGCTGATGTGGCGAAGTTGGTTTGTGATTGCTTAAATTCTGACAAGGCAAATAATAAAGTTTTTTCAGCGATTGATCGCAATATGTTGTTTAAACAAGTAGAGTTTGAGTCGTTCGATCTGTGAGATAGATATGCAGGAATATATTGTTAAAGCTGGAGATACGCTATCCGCGATCGCTAGGCGTTTTTTCGGCGCAAATGCCGATTGGCGTGAGATCGCGCGTATCAATAACATTACTAATCCTGCAAACTTGCAAATCGGTCAGCGACTGCTAATCCCGATCGCCGCCGACCGACCGATCGCTCAAAATCCTGAAGTTGCCACGGTCAGGAACACATTACAGGGAGTTTATCCACCCAATAAAATCGCAATTTCTTTTACTACCGTCGGTAATGATGTGATCGCCAAGTTGCTGAATACAGGGCAGCAAGAATCATTTGCCAAAACCAAAGATCTGGGGCTGTATCGGCTAGGGATTTTTAAACTGCGCGACTTTATCACCTATGGCTCAGGTTTGTTGCAACAGGCGCAGATGAGCCTCTCGGAAATCAATGTGATGTTGGTAACAGCCGCCAATGAAGGTAGCCTCGATGCCATTAACACTTGGGACAGTCAATACTTGAGCTTTGGTATATTCCAATGGACATTAGGATCGGCGGGGCAGCAGGGAGAATTACCCGCTTTATTGACCAATTTAAAAAGGCGGTATCCATCGGAGTTTCAATATTATTTTGGACAGTTTGGTGTGGATGCTAGTTCTTTAGATGGCAATACAGGTTGGCTCTCGCTGAATGGGCTGCGCCTTGTCACTGAGTTAGATAAAAGCGTACTGCGACAACCGATTTGGGCGCTGCGGTTTGCGATCGCAGGGATGGATGCACTTGTCCAATCAGTGCAAGTGCTACACGCGATTTCACGTCTTGATCGCTTTTATTTTATGCCTACCCAAACCTTGCGAGGCTTTACCCTTTCGCAAATTTTAAACTCAGAATTTGCGGTTGCCCTACTACTCGATCATCACGTCAATCGCCCAAGTCATGTTATTCCCTGTGTTGCCGATGCGATCGCGCGATCGGGGCTAACACCTGCACAAATTGCTCAAAGCTCCGCCAATAACGAAGCGCTAATCATCCAAAATTATTTAACTCTGCGTGAAACCTTTGGTGGGTCAAGTGCGATGACAAACTCACGCGGAAGGGCGGCACTGATCAGACAGGCGATCGCAACGGGTAATCTATCTGCCCAAAAATTTTCGTTTCGCTCTAATCGTCAATCAAGATTTATCTGATTAAATATAGCTGTCGCTAAGTGGATTAGGTCATAAAACCCAGAGAGTAAGTCGCGGCGCGAAGCGCCGCAACTTACTCTCTTTCGGTTTTATATTTAGTTTGTTATGGTTTCGGCGATACTTTTACAGTTTGAGTGTTCATCTGATTTGAGTTCACCAAACTCGGATCGCGTTCTTCCCATCGACTCCGAATAGAATTTAGCTCTACAGGTGCAGATAATGACGGCAAACGACTATCAGTGTTACTTGCCACAGCGCGATCGCCTATACGATCAGAATTAATCTCATAGGATCGAGTGCTAGTATTAACCCTTTCGCGCAAAGCGGCAATTCTTGCGGCAATCCTCTCATCAGAGGCGGCGGAAATAGCTAGAGGATCACGCATTGAGTTATATGCTTGGTCAACTCTTGTATATATTTTCTGGCGATCGCTAATATTTGTCTTTGCTACAAAACTGGGACGAGTCAGCCCCCCTAACTCTTGCTGCGATTGTTTTTTCATTTCAGCAATGATTTCTAACTCATTTAATAAAAATGAAGCTTTGCCATCGATTGAGCTTTGAGGTGACGGTTTGGTTGAATCCTTAGGCGTAGGAGTAAGCTTTGGGAGTTTTATACCTGTAGGCGAGGGGTTAACGCCCTCTAATGCTTGTTTACCAAAGCTATATGCCAGCATTCCAGCCACAGATCCGACAACTACCATGGCGAGAAGTAGCAATAGACTATAAGTGAGTCTAAAATTCTTAGGTGGCTTTTTTTTCTTGCGTAAGCGCTTTTGGGGTTGGGGCGTTGCCATCACAAACTTGTTCAGCTAATAATTGCTATCAGGCAACCTGCAAGGTGCTTACTTGATAGCATATAATACTTACGGCTATAATCACAATATCGCCTAGGTTGGCTGACTGGTAAAGCAAACGACTCATAATCGTTGATATGTCGGTTCGATTCCGACACCTAGGATTTAAGCAAAACAGCATCTATGTCAGAAGATCAACGTCGTCAGCTACAGTAATATTTGATTTTAAGGTTAGATAGAATTTATGGTAGTCCTAAAAAGGAAAGGATGAGGGAGAATAATATAAAAGTTATTAGGGAGTTAAATCGTGACAGAGCTAATGCCATCTTGCCCAACCTGTCATTCTGAGTCTGTGGTAAAAAATGGACAAACACGTCACGGCAAACAAAATTATAAATGTCGGGACTGCGGTCGTCAATTTGTTGAAGATCCTCAATGGCAGAGAGTCTCAGAACGTATTCACCCTATGCTAACCGTCATTGAACGACTGCTATTGGAAAAAATCCCATTAGCTGGTATTGCCGAGTGCTTGAGGTGTTAGAACGTTGGCTGCAAAGCTACGTCAATCAAAAATATCAAGACATTCCCCAAGAAGTAAATATTCAACCAAAACCAAAAAGTCGCTTGACCTTACAGATGGATGAATTGTGGTCATTTGTCGATAACAAGGGTAATAAACAATGGGTATGGCTAGCTCTTGATATTGAGACTCGCGAAATTGTTGGTTGTTTTATTGGCGATCGCTCTGGCGCGTCAGCCGAGAAATTATGGCAATCTCTGCCTCCTGTTTATCGTCAATGTGCTGTCTGTTATACCGATTTCTGGGCGGCTTATCAATTGGTCTTACCGAGTAACCGACACCATGCTGTGGGTAAAGAAACGGGTAAAACTAATTATATTGAGCGTTTCAACTGCACCTTAAGGCAACGGGTATCTCGTTTAGTCAGAAAAATCCTCTCTTTTTCTAAAAAGTTAGAAAATCATATTGGCGCTATTTGGAATTTTATCCATCATTACAATGAATCATTACTTTTCTCTTCATCCTTTCCTTTTTAGGACTACCCTATCAGTACAACCTCACTGGTGACAATGTAAGCTGGATAAAATATTTTTGACAAATCAACCGCTTTTTCGTGCAAATTGTCGCTAGGGTTGAGAAGGGCGACCCAATAACCTGTATCGGCAAAAACAACTCTCACAAATTATCCCTTTGTTTTTGATAATAATCAAAATTTTCAGCTAGATCCTTAGGTAGCTTCATCCATTCTTCGTCAGGGATTTTTGCAGACAAACGGGCAGCTAATTCCCAAATCGGAGGAGCAGTGAAATCAAAGTTTATTTCACTCAAATCTAGATTGCTCTGAACACTTTGAATTTGTGTAGATTGATCATTTTGTTGATCCTTAACTCTTCGTTTGTGAATTAATTCAAACAAATAGTCCTGATCCTTGATTGGCAGACTTTCAATCGTTTCAATAATCTCTTGAAAAAGAATCATAATTACCTCCAACAAAAATTCAGGACTAAAATATTAAGTGACAGGGGCAGCTTGCTGCCCCTGTTTTTATCTTACTCTACACCTTCGATACGATCTTCGAGTTCTTGATATAGCTCACGCAATCGATCAAGATTCTCCTCACTGGTTTCCCAATAGCCGCGACCATTAACTTCTAGCAAAGTGCCAACAATCTTACGGAACGAATTAGGATTGAGATTTTTGAGGCGATCGCACATCTCTTTATCGTTCACATAGACATCATTGACATCTTCATAGACCCAGTTGTCAA
>JBBRQX010000068.1:0-9348 GCA_038225745.1 Pseudanabaenales cyanobacterium
AAATGCTAACAGACAGCGATCGCGTTCAGGTTCTCAGTGAAGCACTGCCATATATGCAGCAATTTGCAGGGCGTACCATTGTCGTCAAATATGGGGGCGCGGCGATGAAAGAAGAAAGCCTGCGCCAAGACGTGATTCGCGATGTCGTTACCATGTCATTTATGGGATTGCGCCCAGTGCTAGTGCATGGCGGGGGCCCTGAAATCAATACATGGCTAACAAAACTCAACATCAAGCCACAATTTATTGATGGGTTGCGAGTGACCGATGCCGAGACGATGGAAGTTGTGGAAATGGTGCTAGTGGGGCGCGTTAATAAGCAGATCGTGGAAATGATCAATCTTGCAGGTGGATCTGGCGTTGGTTTGTGTGGCAAAGATGGCAACCTGATTCGAGCGCGTCCTCAAGGCAATGATGCGATTGGTTTTGTCGGTGAAGTCAGTGGCATCAATATCAGTCTGCTCTCGACCTTGCTCGAAGCAGGGCATATTCCTGTCGTGTCCAGCGTGGCAACCGATGAAACAGGGCAGTCCTACAACATCAATGCTGACACTGTCGCTGGTGAACTCGCCGCCGCCTTGGGAGCTGAAAAATTGATCTTGCTTACCGACATTGCAGGTATTTTGCATAACTACAAAGATCCCAGCACTCTCTATCGCAGTTTGACGATCCATAAGGCGAGAGAACTGATGACAGAAAATGTGGTCAGTGGCGGCATGATTCCCAAAGTGCAGTGTTGTGTGCGATCGCTAGCTCAAGGCGTAAAAGCCGCGCATATTGTCGATGGTCGCGTGCCACATTCGCTATTGTTGGAAATTTTCACTAATAGCGGAGTCGGCTCGATGATTGTGGCTTCAGAAACATCAATCTAAATCAATAGGGCGTGCCTTGCACGCCCTATCTTTGGTATGAAATTATGGCTGATGATCTTGACGAAAATCAAAAACCTACGGCTGATCAAGTCCAAAATCCTAATGATCCGTTGCAGTTTGATGCGTCGAAACCAAATACCTTAAAGAGCTTAAGCTTGCCTAGGTTTGGTGTACCCAAGTTTGGCTTACCAAAATTCAAGCTGCAAAGACCAAAAGTATCTTTCACAAAAAGCAGCTTTTTGTGGCTTTGGCTGATAGTGATTATGCTCAGTTATGCCTGTATGGGCTACTTTCTGTCAGTATTACTAACAATTCCATTTCGGGAGAATTTAGCGATTGCGGGTTTTGCGATCATCGGACTAGCTCCAACTATGGCGGCTTTTGCTGATTATGCAGTAATGAAATGGATTTACCTAATCAGTGGTTTTTTGATTGTTGGTGGTTTAGTTTTTCTAGTTAAGTTGAAGTTTTATCTCATAGTTTTGGCAATTATTGCGTGGGTGGGATTGACCGCGATCGCCTTTATTTGCGACGCGCTCACGAAAAAACGCAAACTATGGATGGCGATCGGCATATTAACCATACCTTGCTTAATCGGACTAGCAATTGGTCATCAAATCTGGCGACTAGCAGCATCATGGAGTTAAATCGTAGCTGTCGCCAAGTCTGCTAGCAAATAAAAACCCAAAAGTAGAGGCGGCGCGGTGCGTCGTCCCTACTTTTTGGGTTTTTGATTTGTCTTAATACAAGTAGCGACAGCTATAAAAAAAGCGAGCTAAGCTCGCTTTTTTTTAAGATTACTCTTCAGTTTCAGCCTCTTCAGCCATTGGATAGACAAAACCATCATTTTTGCCTGAGAGGATGGACTTACCTAAAGAAATAGCTTTTTGAGCATGAACTGCGGCTTTGCGTTTCCATACGGCTTTGCGGCTATCTCTCTTAGATTTAGAAGTTTTCTTCTTGGGTACTGCCATGACGTGATCCCTATATTAAATGTGATAATTTTCTAATTAGAAAATTTTTGACAACCTTTCTATCATATGCGAAATCATGATTCATGCGATCGCAATTTTTAACAAATCTAGAAAGGAGAGACATCGCTTCGCGATGTCTCTCCTTTCTCGGTTTATATTTAACTTAGTCGCCTATTTGCAAAGCCATGCCCGAAGCCCAATTTTCCTTCGCCGAACATTATCACGAACGCACTAAGTATGAGCCTGCAACCCTTGCGAGTAAAGGTCAGGGCTTAGACTGGAGTACCCAGCCATCGCCTTACAAGGATTACAAAATTGGCACAGTGTATGATCTCAAACCCCATCTCACTGAAGAAATTCAGCCCGATCGTGATGGATTATTGGCAAGTCGATGGCGGCGGCTATCGCGGTTGCTATTTTGTAGCTATGGACTGACGGCGCGAGTGCCAACAGTGACGGGAGATGCCTTTTATCTGCGGTCTGCACCTTCGGCGGGTGGTTTATACCCTGCCGAGATGTATGTGATTTCCGCAGGTACACCGCTTTTGTCCGCAGGAATTTATAACTATCAAGTTCGCAACCATAGCTTGATTCATTTTTGGCAAGACAATAATGTTTGGGGTGGCTTGCAACAAGCTTGTTTTGGTCATCCTGATTTACAAAATACGCGGATGGCGATCGCCATTACCGCAGTATTTCACCGATCAGCATGGCGCTATCAAGATCGCGCCTACCGCCGCATTTTTCTGGACACGGGGCATTTGTTAGGAAATATCGAGTTGGCTAGCTCAGTCGAGGATTATCAAGCATCGCTAATTGGTGGCTTTGCGGATGAAGCAGTGAATGAATTGTTATTTTTAGACAAACAAGTAGAAAGCGCGATCGCGATCGTGCCAATTCTCGATCTGCAAGATGAAGAACGCATCGGTCGCGGTCAAGAATCGCGAGAACCAATGTTGCGATCGTCGAATATTTTCAAAGGAATGATGACGGCTTTGTCATCGACAACTACAACTAGTTTTCCCAAACTCCCCGATGGTCAGCTTTTAGAATATCTACATCAATCCACCCAAATTACCGAAAAGCCGAAGATGCAGGATTTTGGGGAGCAATTAGATAATCAAGAAAGTGTTCCGCCATCTTCTGAGCAAAATCTTGAACAAGATTCTGATAAATACAACTTCCCTTTCTGTACAAAAGTTAATACTGCCACAGAGAGCATCCACTGGGGCGACGATTTGGAAATGTTAGAGAATACGATCTTGCAACGGCGATCAACTCGCGAATATACTGGTGGGAATTTAGAACTTGCCGAACTTAAAGCGATTCTCGACTTTACTTATCAACCACAACACTATACCGATCAAGGTATTGATGGCAATCCTGACTATTTCGATCTCGGTCTGATTGAAACATTTGTTGCCGTAACAGGTGTCGAAGGTTTAGAAGAAGGATGTTATTACTACGCTCCCAAATCCCAAGAGTTGCGCCAAATTCGGTTTAAGAACTTCCGTGATGAATTGCATTATCTTTGCCTCGGTCAAGAACTCGGTCGTGATGCAGGAGCCGTCATTTTCCACACCGCCGATCTGAAAAAAGCCGTGGAGAAATATGGCGATCGCGTTTATCGCTATTTACATATGGATGCAGGAAATTTAGGTCAGCGCTTAAATTTGGCGGCGATCAGTTTGGGTGTCGGCGTGAGTGGTATTGCAGGATTTTTTGATGATCTCGTCAATGAAGTTCTCGGTATCCCTAATGATGAAGCAGTTTTATACATCACAACTTTAGGCAGAACTCGCTAACAAAGGTTGTTGAACATTTGCGATCGCTTTTACAAAACTTAAAAAGCTGTGGCGATCGCCACAGCTTTTTGTTTATTTGGCTAAAACCTTCTCATGTTGACCGCGCAACTGCCCACAAGCAGCATCTGCCTCCAGCCCTCTTGTCCGCCGCACACTTGCTGTCACTCTGTAATCTTCCAAAACCTGCACAAAAGTTTGAATCGCTCTCTCGGTCGGACGCTTGTAATCAGCATCGCTAACTGTGTTGTAGGGAATCAAATTAACATGGCTTTGGAAACCGCGAATTAAATGAGCGAGCTCCTTTGCTTGCTCAGGTGAGTCATTAACTCCAGCCAAAAGTGTATATTCAAAACTAATTCTGCGTCCTGTCATTTCCACATACTCGCGGCAGTCATCCATTAAAGCGATCAGAGGATAGCGATCGGCGGATGGAATTACTTGGGCGCGAACTTCTTGAGTCGGTGCATGGAGACTGACTGCGAGCGTCACTTGGAGATGTTCTTGGGCAAGGCGGGGAATTTGATTGGGAATGCCAACAGTAGAAACGGTGATGTTACGCTGACCGATGCCGATATCTTTGTTGATGACCGCGATCGCCCCAATTAGATTTTCATAATTGAGTAATGGCTCACCCATGCCCATAAATACAACATGGCTGACGCGCTGCTGCATAACTTCTTGAACGGTTAGCACTTGGTCGATAATTTCGTGCTTTGCCAAGTTGCGCCGAAATCCGCCTTTGCCAGTGGCGCAAAAATCGCACGCCATCGGGCAACCAACTTGAGTCGATACACATACGGTGAGGCGCTTACTGGTAGGTATGCCAACGGTTTCCACAATTTCGCCATCAGCGAGCTTGAGCAGGAATTTCTCTGTGCCATCGCGAGTTTGTTTGTGAAGATAAATCTCGGCACGCCCAATTTCCGCAGTCGGATTAAGGGCAAATTCTTCGCGCCATGCTTTCGGAAAAACGGTAATATCGGCTAAATCTCTTGCTCCCTTATTGTAAAGCCAGTCATGAAGCTGCTTGCCACGATAGCTGGGCTGTCCTTGAGTTATCACCCATTCGGTGAGTTCAGATTGCGATCGCCCCAATAGTGGTAGGACTTGAGAAGCAGGATTTGGCAGCGTATTAGCAGTCATGACAGATTGGCAAAATGGGACTAGTATGTTGATCTTAGCAAAAAACTAGGTATAGGTTTGATAAAATCATCACCAACGCGATCGCCACATATTTCAACTTTAATTAAGTCAACAATGAGATTTTCATGAGCCTATACCTGTATGCGATTTTGCAATCTGAACATGTCGAACTAGTTAAAGATTTCGATCTTAAAGGGATGAATGCTCAGCCCGTGCAGTTTCACGAACTTCCGCCCTTTGCGATCGCCTACAGCGAGGCTCAACAAGAGCGCTACCTCGCCAGCCGTGCTAACTTGATCACCCACGAAACAGTTTTAGAATCGTTAATGAAAGCGATCGATCCCCATCAAGCCGTACCTTTGCCCTTGCAATTTGGGCTAGTAGTCGAAGAGTGGGAAGAAGTGCAACAAGATCTCTTAGTTCCTCACGAAGCAAAACTGAAGGAACTAATCAATAATTTAATCGGCAAGCGGGAAGTCAGCGTCAAACTTTTTTGGAATCAAAACGAGGAGTTAAATCTTGCTGTCGCCGAAAGTAAAGGCTTACAACAAAGTCGCGAAGCTCTCGTTGGCAAAGTATTAAGTATGGATGAGGCGATCGCGATCGGGCAAGAACTAGAATCGGCGATCGAGCAGCGTCAACAAATCATCATTGATGCGTTTGTGAATACCCTTAAGCCGCTATCCCATGAATATGAAGAGGGTGAAATGCTTACCGAAAGCATGATTTATAATGGCTCATTCCTAATCGATTGGGATAGAGAACCCGAATTTGCGATCGCCGTTGAAGCCCTCGATCTCCGATTTGAAAACCGTCTCCGTATCCGTTATAACGATTTCACCGCGCCGTACAATTTTGTGAATGTAGAGCGAGATTAAATTTTATCAGAGCCAGATTTTGCGATGTGTCTGGATACTTTTGCGTATGTTATATTCAAGATCAATATGGACTTTGGCATTGCGATGAAAAGCACTCAAACGATTGATATTTCTACTGCCGCTCCAAGTACAGTTCGTGTAGACACCATTAGCAGTCTGCCCGACCATACACAATTGCCAGATTCAGACGGTACTTTTGTGAAAAATTTTCAAGAACATCCACAAAGCATTGTTTTAACTAGTTCTATTAAACCAATCTTTCAGAAATTACATCCCGATGGACGTTATTGCATTGGTCAAGATAGTGGTATTTATTGGAAATTAACTGAGCCACCCGAACAAGGGGCAGAAGCACCTGATTGGTTTTATGTTCCCAATGTGCCGCCATTTTTGAATGGAGAATATCGCCGATCTTATGTGATGTGGAAAGAGATCGTGGCACCTTTCATTGCGATCGAGTTTGTGTCAGGCAATGGTGCAGAAGAAAGGGATGCGTCTCCGCCATCTGAAAAAGCTGGCATTGATGGCGATACGGGCAGGAAAAAGGCTGCGGGTAAATTTTGGGTTTATGAACAGGCGATTCGGATTCCTTTTTATGCGATTTTTGAACCTTGGAAAGCGGCATTAGAGATATATCATTTAGTTGACGGTCGATATGAAAAGTTGTCGCCCAATGTTCGCGGTCATTATCCGATCGCATTTTTGGATGTGGAATTAGGTATTTTGTTGGGGACAGAAGCGATTCCGATTCCTTGGTTGCGTTGGTGGGATATGGATGGTAATTTGCTGCTTACGGGTGATGAACGGGCTGTTAGGGCTGAGGCGATCGCATCTCAACAAATCGAACGCGCTACTCAAGCTGAATTAGCTATGCAAGAAGCTGAGGCGATCGCGGCTCAAGAGCGTCAACAAAAAGAGAAGTTAGAGATTTATTTAAGAGCAATGGGAATCGATCCCAACCAAATTTGATTGTAGCTAATCAAGAAAACTATATTATTTCAGGAATATTGCACTGATTTAACCAATTAATCATTAGATAGGGATGAACGATATGAAATTGATGTATAGGAGAACGGTAAATACTGTGTTTTTCAGGAATAACCAATTTGATATCTTTGGTTGAAAAGTCTCGAAAATTTGCTGTTACTAATATATCGGCACGACCAGCAAAAGCTGTTTCGACAACATGCTGATCTTCTGTGTCAGTGATGGGAATAACACCTGTTCCACCTAATGTTAATTGAGGATAAAGTTGAGCGTAACTGCGGATAACATCTATATAAAAGGCAGCGTCATCGGCTAAAGGCGTTAATCGTAATAAAACTTGTTCTAAACGATTTAACATTCCCCAAGAAATGACCAGTTCTACAGTTCCCCTGTAACAGCGCCCATAGCGAACTGTATCAACGATATTTTGGCAAGCTGAATTTTGGGTTCCCTTGGCATCAGCTAATAAGGCTGCACACCAAATATTGAGATCAAGACACAAGCGTAGATGCCTAGACATTACGAGTCAACTCAACTGAAGCATTGAGTAGATCGTCTTCGGTTTCTAGGGATTTTAACCATTGTTGATTAATGTTTTGGGAGATTTTTTCTTGGGCTAATTTGTATTGGTGATGCAATAAGACTCTGGTGATTTCTTGACTAATTTCTTGCCACTCTGCCTCAGTTGCGATCCCGTTTAGCTGTAAGAGCGCTGACCAAGCATTGTGGGGTAACATTGCTCCTAATTTGATTGAGGCACTGGCTATTTGCGATTTTGAGCGATTTTCCATTTTTGATAAGGAGCTAATTCGCTTGGCTGTTTCTAGGTCAACGTGTGCTGAGAGAGTTTTTCCTGTCATTGCCGTATATTTTCTATAGGTTCTATAGGAATTATAGCTTTTGAATAAATATTTGCGATCGCATTAGCCATGTTTTGGGCTATAAAAATCTTTTTAGAACTTCTACAGTTTCTTTTCCAGTTTTTTCCCAGCTAAGTAGACTAGCTCTTTGTAATCCAAGTTGTGAAAAATGCGATCGCAGTCCAGATTGAGTAGCATGGTTTGAGCTAACAAAGCCTGTATTATTAGTGAATGACTGACTAAATAATTTAAGCCATGCGAACTGACAGCATCTTTTACAAAATCTTTGAGACTCTCCCTGATACTTTATTTGCCTTGATTGGCGAATCGACCGATTTAGCCAAAGACTATGAGTTTAAATCTATCGAAGTAAAAGAGCTTGCTTTTCGGATTGATGGGGTATTTATATCAGAGCAATCTGAGCATCCTATTTATTTTGTAGAGGTACAGTTTCAAAAGGATGCTAGTTTTTATTGGCGGTTCTTTTGTGAAATATTCATCTATTTGCGACAATATCAGCCAAGCCAAGATTGGCAAGCGGTGATCATTTTTGCGAAACGGAGTATTGAGCCAGATTTCCCTCACCAATATCGTGGCTTACTGCCTCAGCTTCATTGTGTGTATCTGGATGAGTTGACTGTTAATCCGAATCAGGCGATCGGGGTAAATATTGCGGAGTTGGTAATTGCCAATGAAGATGTGGCGATCGCAACTGCCAAAGGCTTAATTGCTCAAACTCGACAACAGATAGACGATTTGGGCTTTCAGCAAATAGTGTTAGACTTGGTAAAAGCGGTTTTAATTTATAAACTTGGCAAGGACAAAGAGCAGGAGTTAAGGATTATGTTTACTAAAGAAGACATGAAAAAAGCTTGGCTGGTGCAAGAGTTTATGGAAGAAGCTAAGCTTGAGGGCAAGGCTGAGGGTAAGGCTGAGGGGTTACAGGAGGCTGTGCGTTGGGTGGCGGCTAATATGCTGAAAATGGGGATATCGGCTGAGCAGGTGGCTGTAGCTACGAGGTTAACTTTGGAGCAAGTGCAGAATTTATCGCATTAGTGTGCTGTAAATATTTGCGATCGCATTACCCATGTTTTGAGCTATAAAAATCTTTTTAAAACATCTACAGTTTCTTTTCCAGTTTTTTCCCAGCTAAATAGACTGGCTCTTTGTAATCCAAGTTGTGAAAGATGCGATCGCAGTCCCGATTGAGTAGCGATCGCTTGCATGGCATCTGTAATTTCTGCAACTTTGTAAGGATCGATTAAAATTGCAGCATCGCCAGCGACTTCTGGCAAAGATGAAAGATTAGACGTAATTACAGGTGTACCGCAAGCCATTGCTTCGAGGACGGGTAAACCAAAACCTTCCCAAAGTGATGGAAATACTAAGGCGATCGCGCCACTAATAATTTTAGGTAAATCGGCGTAAGACACATAATCTAGAAATTTTACTTGATTGGTAAGCCCTAATTCTTGTACTTGCTTTTTTAATGCTGGGGTATAGCGATCGTCTGAGGGGCCAGCTAGCCAAAGTTGGTATTCATGATTTGATGGCAAGTTTGCAAAAGCTGAGATTACACGATTGATATTTTTATGGGGGTCATGTCTGCCAATGTATAAGAAATATGGGAAATGTGGCGATCGCTCCTTCTCATTTTCTATAACTGGTCGAAAATGTTGTAGGTTGTAGGCTAACAAAATAGGTGTAATTTTATTGGCTGGAATATTGCAAAATTTAACGATGTCTTGAGCAGTTGATTGAGAATTACAAATAATATGTTCTGCTTGATTTAGAACTTCTGGAATATAATATCGATGGTAGGGAATAAG
>JBBRQX010000069.1:0-9333 GCA_038225745.1 Pseudanabaenales cyanobacterium
GCCGAAGATATGGATTTGAGCTATCGCGCTCAACTTAAAGGCTGGAAAGTGGTTTATGACAATGATATTGTCGCGCCTGCGGAGTTGCCTGTGGCGATGCTTGCCTACAAATTGCAGCAATTTCGCTGGGCAAAGGGCAGCATTCAATGCGCGAAGAAGTTAATTTTTCAAATTTGGCAAGCTGACCTTAGTTTAGCGGTGAAAATTCAAGCCACGATGCATTTAACAGGATATTCGGCGCATCCTTTGATGTTACTCTTGATCTTGCTTTCAATTCCACTGATGTTGATTACACCTGATAGCGCGACTGCTTTGCGAGTTTCCTTTGAAGGGATCTGGTCGATCTTTATGCTACCAGCCACCTTTGGCCCCCCATTTCTATACGTTAATGCCCAGCGCGATTTGTATCCAAAGTCTTGGCATCGCCGCCTCGGACGCATCTTCTTATTAGCAGTTCTTGGCACAGGCATTTCTTGGAGCAATAGTCGCGCCGTATATGCTGGCTTGTCCAATACGGGCGCAAATTTTCGCCGTACTCCCAAGTTTGACATTAAGCACAAAAGCGATCGCTGGGAAAATAAGGCTTACAAGATTCCTCTCGATGCCACCGCCGCGATCGAGATTGGCTTGTGTGTTTACAGCGCGATCGCCTCCGTGTTAGCGTTCACCAAAGGGCTGTATATCACCTTGCCATTTATGGTGTTGTATGCACTGAGCTATGGCTATGTTGGTGGGATTACCCTTTGGCAATCTTGGCAACAATCACGCAACTAAAAGAATAGAGGACGCAAAGCGCCCTCTATTCTTATAATGATGAATATGTGGTCAATTATTATTCCGACTTATAATCGCTTACCCATCTTGCAAAAATGTTTGCAAGCCATGGAAGCGCAAGACTTTACACAGCCTTATGAGGTTGTGATCGTTGATGATGGCTCCACCGACGGTACGGTAGAATTTTTGCAAAGCCATGCAGCCGAGTTTCCCCATGTGCAGCTATATCAGCAAAATCATGAAGGGGCGGCGATCGCCAGAAATACAGGCATCGATGTCGCGATCGGCGAAACCATTGTATTTATTGATAGCGATCTTGTCGTTACGCCAGTATTTTTGTCATCCCATGCCAAAGCTCTGGCAAATAACGATCGCGCTTTTACCTATGGACGAGTGATCAATACTGCCAATTTTGAAGATCCCACCTCTGAGCCTTTAAAGGTGACTGATTTATCGAATGCCTTTTTTGCGACAGGTAATGTGGCGATCGCTAAGCATTGGCTGCTCGAAGCGGGAAAATTTGACACCAGCTTTCGTCAATATGGCTGGGAAGATCTAGAGCTAGGCGTGCGCCTCAAAAATCTCGATTTAAAATTAATTAAATGTCCCGACGCGGTTGGCTATCACTGGCATCCCGCTTTTACGATTGAGCAATTACCGCGTCTTGTGGATATTGAAGCGCAGCGCGGACGCATGGGTGTGGTGTTTTATCAAAAACATCCGACATGGAATGTCAGAATGATGATCCAGATGACGTGGCTCCATGTGTTGCTCTGGGGCATATTGTCGGTCGGTGGCTTGCTAAATGAGCGATCGCTAAAACCATTGCTCAAATGGTTGATCGCTCAAGGCAAGCCCCAACTAGCCCTAGAAATCGCGAGAATTTTCTTGAACTGGTACAACGTACAAGGCGTATATGCCGCCTATCGAGAATCCCAGCAAAGCCAATGAAAGTTTCTCTAGAATTTCTTTACCATTTCCATTGCGATCGCTGTCGTAAATGGTGGAGCCGCGCCGACATCGAGCCGCAAATTGGCGAACAGGTTTACTGTCCATACTGCGGTCACATTAATACCGTTGATGCAGTGCAAACTTTTCGGAATGCTGCACGCGGTGGCAGTTGCCTAAGTCAGCGTCCTGATGAGCGATTAAACTAAAAGTACTCCCTTCCCAGTGAAAGATTAGCGTTACGGCGCGGAGCGCCGCAACTCTAATTCATGGGTTTTAATGTCTAGCTTTGATACTGGGAAGGGAGTAGTTTTAGTTTCCATTAAGTTGTAAGGAGTTCTATTTTGCTCAAAACTTCTTCAATGATACAGAGAGGCGCTTTTTCGATAAATGTCATATTCTTGGCTTGCCAATCTAAGCTCTTGATTTGATCGGCTAGGATAAAACCAATGATTGTTGTGTCAGTTAAACTAACCTCAAATCGCCAACCTTTTGTTTTAGATGTAATTGGACAGACGATCGCCAGATTCGATTTTCGGTTATAAATTAACGGTGAAATAACGAACGCGGGACGATGTCCTGCCTGTTCTAGACCAGTTTGCGGATCGAAATCAAGCCAAACAAGATCGCCCCGATCAGGAATGTATCGCTTTATCACCGTTCATTTCCTACAACCGCTCCTGTGGAAATTTCTAAATGTAAGTTCTCATCGGTCATACCATTGAGTAATTCTTCAAGGGTGTATTTTTTGCAGCGATGAGGTGTCAGAATTATTTTGCCACCAACAATCTCAATACTAACCGTACTTCCTACTTGTATTTGAGCTTGCTCGACTATAGCTTGAGGAATACGGACTGCAAGACTATTCCCCCACTTAGCGATCGCAGATGTCATAGAACTAACCCAAATTAAGTATATCTATTGTATATCCAACAAATCCAAATCTATGCAAACTGTAAATAATCCAAATATTATCCTTGAGGGTTATCTCGCAGGGGCAATCGACTACATCCCGATCGCCCAAAAACTACAAAATCAAAATTTAACTGCCACAGTTGTTCCTCTAAGATGGTTGGACTGGGTTCCGACTGTTGGCGGGCGCTCGATCGCCCCAATTTTAGAAAAACTTGACCAAACCGTAAATTTGGAATTAGCAAAATCAGGCGCATCGAAAGTAAATATCATTGCCCATTCCGCAGGGGGCTGGCTAGCCAGAATTTATTTAGGCGATCGCCCCTATTACAACAAAGTTTGGAATGCGCGATCAAAAGTTGCCAAGTTAATTTGTCTTGGCACACCCCAACGCAGCCTTGAGCCTTGGGCTGTTAAAAATTTAGGCTTCGTAAATGATAACTATCCCCATGCCTTTTATGACGATATCGAATATATATGCATCGCAGGAAAATCGGTACAGGGCAAAAAATCTACGCCAACGAAGTGGCTTGCCTATAGCAGTTATGAGCTTACTATTGGTCAGGGTGATGCATGGGGTGATGGCATTATCCCAATTGAGGCAGCTTTTTTAGATGGCGCTACGAATATTGAGATTGATGGTGTTTACCATTCACCGCGATCGGGTAAATGGTATGGATCTCAAGAGGCGATCGATATTTGGGCAAAATATCTCTAAGTTGCGACGCTTTGCGTCGCAACTTAGCCTTTTTGGGTTTTATGTCCTACTCCCTTCCCAGTATAGAAATAGACATTAAAACCCAAGAATTAGCGTTGCGGCGCGGAGCGCCGCAACGTCTAATCTCTCACTGGGAAGGGAGTAATACACTTGGCGACAGCCATATTGTCCAAAAGGATTACAAAAAAAAACTTAATTTATCGATAAATCAGTAGACATTTTCAAAAGATGCGTGTATATTATTGAGGTGTGAGGAGCGAACAAATGAAAAAGCCTAGGAACGAAACAGGGAAAGTAACCTAGGCTTTTTCATTTGGTTACCATCAAAAGAAAAGAGAGATCAGCTATTAGCTGGTCTCTCTTTTTTTGTAAATTTTTTTTTGCAACCAAAGGCATCGCACTGCGATGCTTATGACTCAACTCTCACAAGCACAAATGGTGGCACAACAAGGCTGGCAAACTCTTTTTCTTTGTTAGCATTCCAAGCGCTAAGCTCCTCGGCAGTCGGATGGCGCACCCAACCATCTTCAATCCATGATTGTACTAGCTGCTTATTGTCCTCAGTCAGCGCCACACCCACATCGACAAGATCCAGCCTTGCGCCAACCAAAATCACTCTTGCCCTTGCCGCATGAGGGGATAGCCATTCCCACAGCGCTGCATCGACCATTTTTGCCAAATCTGCTCTTAAATCACTCATTAAAATTCCTCATCATCACCAATTACGCTATCAGCACCCATAATTTCTAGATACTTAGCTTTGATAGCTTTAACATCTTGCCATGTTAACCACTTCGGACTGCCCTGCTCGCGGCTCTGATTTCGCAATAAATACGAAGGATGGAAGATTGGCATCACTAAGCGACCTTCCCACTCATACCATTGACCGCGAACTTTGGTAATCGACAGTTTTTCAGCCAATATCGATTTGAGTGATGTCGCGCCTGTCAGCAAAATAATTTTCGGATCGATTAGCCTGATTTGTTCTAGCAAGTAGGGTTTGCAAGTAGTTGTTTCGACTGGTGTAGGCACGCGATTATTGGGAGGGCGACATTTGACGGTGTTGCAAATATAGACATCTTTGGTCATGTCAAATCCCACTGATTCTAGGATTTTGTCTAAAAGCTGTCCTGACTTCCCGACAAAGGGCAATCCTGATAGATCTTCCTGTTCACCAGGAGCTTCGCCGATGATCATGATTTTTGCCCTGCGATCGCCTCTCTCGACCACAACATTAGTCCGAGTAGTCGCAAGAGGGCATTTTTGGCAATTACAGGCGACTTCGCGCAATGCATCGAGACTGGCAAATTGCTCGCTTACTGGCACTGTGTTTGAGATTGCGGGGCTAGAATTTTTAGGCGATCGCGCTGTTTTTTTCGCAGTCGGCGACTCGACAACTCCTTCTGCATGGGGCAGTTTTACCAAAGGAATTTCCGATGGAGTTAGATCAAACAGGTTCATTTGTTCTTCGTCAGTCATGGCCAGCGTATGCGCCCCAAATCAATAGTTATTGCTAATATTATGTCAGTTCAGGCTATATTGCGAAAGCAGCACCATAAATTTATGCAGCACACAGACATTTGTGTAATGATAAAATCACCAAGAGAAAAGCCCACTGTTTCCAGCGAGCTTAAATTTTTGTGTTGAGTGCGGATATCTTAAATCATTTTGTGTTTAAAGATATTAAGTTTTTGTCTGTTTAAATGATTTTTTGGCGATCGCAAATCGCAGTACACGAAGGACAAGTAGCAGCCCAAACTACTTGTTCTAACCTAGTTAAAGATTTTTATGCCTGAAGAAGCCAAACTCCAATCACCACCAGAAGCATCGCCTTCTCCTTTAAAAAATCTTACAGGAGCCGCGATCGCGGCTACTCTTGCCACTGGGCTATATTCATTCACAAATATGGTGGGTCACAAGTTGGCTTCAGCCCCTTTGCAGACGACAAATACTCTGGCTAATCGCCTTTCTACGCTTATCCGTACTCTGTTATTGGCGATCGGCACTGGCGCAACCATGATTTTTGCCGTGATTGCTGTGGGCTTGGTATTGCTAACGATTAAGCAGATCTTTACTGCCATCTTCAATAAAACTCAAAAATAAAAGGCGGCGCGGTACGCCGACTTAACCAAAAAAATGAGTTAGCGCAACGCGCTAACTCATTTTTTTGGTTTCAATTTACCATTCTACGAAGATACCTTGCGATTTCAAAAGTGCTTGCAGTTCGTCAATCCTACCGCGGTCAAGGATGGCTTGTGGAGTCAGCGACAGATCATCTTGTAAGGCAATCCATGCGGCGGCAGTACCTGCGGCTGCCCCTGCTGACCACTCACCAACATGGATGCGGGTCGCAGCGTTCACAATATGACTGACGGCAATCCCTTTACCGCCCATCAGCAAATTATCAATACGCTGAGGAATCAAAGTTTCAAATGGCAAAATAATTGGAAGCACCTTGTCCTCATTCGCAGGAGCCGAGCTAGGCGCTTTTGATGGTTCCCAATTGCGGTAGCGACAACCATGCATATCGATCGCATAGTGAGTCACCCCAATTGAGGTTGCATTAAATTTGCGCCCACCTTCCATATCATTGCGAATATCTTGCTCACGCATGAAAAATTCTGACTGACCATAAGCCGATCGCCCCAAAATTCGCCGACCTTCACGAATGTAAGGATACATACTTAGTCCCGACTCGGTTGGCATCGGGCTGTCTGGCCCTGTCATTAATCGCAAGGGAAATTCTGCCGTTACATATTTATCCATGAGCCATTCCGCAAATAACAGCGCATGATTTTCACCGTCTTTAAGTGATGTCGTATTCAAACCACCGAGCCAGTTTTGTTGTTGTCCAGCATCACGAATCTGCTTATCTGTCAAAATCAAAGGTGGATTCATCAACGTCCAGTCGTTGCCACGATTCCAGTTAACCACCGTCATATCACCCTTAGCAGGAATCGCCTTAAAGGGGTCATCACGCTTCATGCTGACAATACGGCGATAGTTAAACATGCTGTTGCCTTCAAACATGGGAAATCTGCCCAAGTCATAGTCTTTGCGATGTTCTTCACGAGAATATCCTGGCTGAATCTTGCGAAGCTCTTTTAGCGATCGCCCTTCATCATCGGCAATTTTTAGGACAAAGGGAAAAGTAAATGCTTGCGTGCATTCAGGATTATCCGCCACCGCATGAACTTCGGCTGTAGTACTAAACCTTCTGAACCCAAACGATGAGGTATATTTGCCCAAGCGATCAGTTCGGCAGTATCAGTGGAGTCGATCACCATCATCTGCTTACCTGCGGGAGCCTGTAAACGAATCGCTTTTTTATCAAAGGTTTCGTCGGAGTTCCAGTTAAACCAACTTTTGAGCTCGCGAGATAAACGACCTTTAACAAGATAGTTAGGATCGCGTGCAATCCGCCTCACTGCATGTATGGCAGTAATGCGATCGCCTTTATCATTAAAAGTCGCGCCCTTAAAAGCAGTATCGGTTTCCCATCGGCTCTTTGGTGCTGAGCGCTTGGACTCACGCAAAAATTCTTCTGATGCAAGTTCGCCAGAATAGGGTGTAAAACAGAGAGTTCCTACCCAGCAGCTATTAGTATCCGCAACCACGGCTCCCGGTCTTAGGTAAGAATATTTTTCTGGTAAAGCGGGCTGGCTGGCAATAATATTTTTGAAATGCGTCCAACTAACGGGGAATTTCGGGCGATAGCGCATGAGTTGCGACTCATCGATCGCACTAACTCCTTGCGAACTCACCTGACCACCTAACATCGGTGTTAGCTCAATCAAGCAAGTGGTTGCCCCAGTTTTCATGGAGTGATAAGCCGCCGCCACTCCGCCTAATGAGCCACCGACAATTGCCACATCACATTCCCACACCTCCGCGCCCTCTGGTGGTAGCGGATTCAGGAGCGGGAAGCCATTGCGATCGTATAGTTTGATCGGCGCATTAGCGTCTTGGGCGATCGGTTCGATGGATTTTTGCTTACCTAAAATTTGCCAAGTTCTCGCTGTTGCCCCACTTAGTACCACTCCCAAAAACAACATTCCCAAGATGTAGCGCAATTTAGGGCGAAAGGTTCGCTTTGGTTGCAGATTGTCGAGACTTTTAATGCGATCGTTAAAATTCTTTGGTTTCTTTTCTGGCTCGCTCATGACTCACTGCTATTAATAAAAATTTGCCTGTTGGAGACAAGCAACTACAACTCACACCACATATCTTAAGATTAGCTTAATAAGTATATTGTGTTATACAAAATGCAAAAAAGCTGTAGTACAGGTGTAGCGTGTGCCACAGCTTTTTTGATTCTGGTTTTACTGATAAATAGTACATTAAAAGATTAGTTAAATAAATTATGAGTGAGATTAATTTTGATTTTCGCTTAGCTCAATTTATTGATATCGATCCACTCATAGAACTTGTGCAGGGGTTCTATCAATTTGAAAATATGACTTTTGATGAAGGCGTGATCAAAGCATTTACGGCTCTACTTAGTGATGAACAGCTTGGGATGATTTGGCTGATTTGCGATCGCGATCGCCCAATTGGATATGTAGCACTAACCTTCTTTTTCAGTATGGAATATCATGGGCGTTGTGGATTAGTTGATGAATTATATATTCGAGAAGCTTATCGTGGTAAAGGAATTGGTAAAAAAGTATTTGCTCTAATTGAAGAATATTTACAAAGCCAAAAAATGCGATCGCTGTCTCTAGTCGTAGATTTTTGGAACGATCGCGCTGAATCTCTCTATGTCAAGCTAGGTTTTCGCCGCGAAAAACGTCACTTGATGGTCAAACATATAAATTACTAAGTAGCTACAGCGCCTCGCGCTGCTATAAAACCAGATAATTTTTTGAAAGTGACGCGAAGCGTCACTTTCAAAAAATTATCTGTACCACTCAAACCCTCAAAAAGCTATGGCGCACGCGCAGCGTGCGTCATAGCTTTTTCGGCTTTTTATTTTAAATCAGCGCCAAGCGGTATAAGTTACTATTTGGTAGTGAAATATCAGAGAGTCCGAGTATGCAGTTAAAAAGTGTCGTTCAACCCTTTGGTGAAGTTAATGTCTATCCAAAAAGCAATGGAGATCTTGACATTGTAGCCACTATTCTGATGGTTCCAGACATTGAAGGCGCAAGAGTTGGCTTAGCCTTAGATGGTTCGGCATCTATGAAAAAAATGTATGGCATTAGTGGTGTGGTTAGCAGCTTTTTTGCCAGTGCCGCCGTCACGAACAATGTGGTCGAGCCAGTGGCGCGAGTAATGGTCAAATACTTAGCTAATTTCGCAGCGACAGGTAAGGTTGATCTGCTCAATTGGGCTTGTGGCGCGGCTGGTGAACTGATTGAAGATCTGGGTAGCTTTAGCGGCGAAGAAATCGATCGCTTTCCCATTAACGGCCCCAAAATCCCTTGGGGAACAGGGACAAAACTATTGCCACCCCTCAGATATTTCATTGATAAATACAAAGATGCGCCAGCGATCGGGGTCAAACAACCTGCGGCAATTTGTCTAATGATCACCGATGGCATTATCGAAGATCTGGAAGATGTCAAAGAATATTGTTTTAAATATGCTCTAGAAATTGCCGATCAAACCAAGCCATTTATTAAACTCTTACTGATTGGTGTTGGCAAAGAAATCGATCAAAAGCAACTCGAAGAGCTAGATAATATGTTTGAAGGTAGCTTTGTCCAAGATGCTTCAGGTCGTGATATTGACCTTTGGGATTATCAAGTCGCTGATGATATTCAGATTTTGGAACAGATTTTTAAAGAGTTTGTATCTGCGGAAACAATTGTTACGCATTACGGTCGCATCCTCAATCAAGCGGGAACGGTTTGTGAAGAGTATAATTTGGGCGTACCTGCCTTGATGCGTTTCAAGTTGCCTGCGGGTTCGACCGCTTTTACACTAGAGTTTTCGGGCGGCAATGTGACGCAAGATATTACGGAAGTTCTGCCTAAAGA
>JBBRQX010000070.1:0-9254 GCA_038225745.1 Pseudanabaenales cyanobacterium
ACTATTCAAGACTTTTTCGCGAAATAAATTACATCGGGCAAATTTTCAAAATGGTCATCAGCAGTAATAAGCTTGACCTTTTCTTGCTGGGCTGTTGCATAGATAATTGAGTCCGCAAAGCTCAACTTATACTTTTGCGATAACTCAGAAGCAAGTAATGCTAAGGATTCTGTCAAAGAAACTACATTCGCTTGTTGCGTAAGTGCAATAACTTCCATCGCCAACCCCTTATCTCGCTCACGGCAAATCCATTTATGTAATTCATACTGTATGGAAGTAGGAACGATAAGATCATTGAGATCGCTCAAATAGGGAGCGAATTCATCAGCCAATACCCCATCAGTAAGCCATTCAATCCATCCGCAAGTATCAACAACAAACCTCATATTCTTTCACTGCGATCGCGTACATTGCTAATATTCGCTCCCTTTAAAACACCGCGCAATGATTGCATAGAAGGCTTAGGCACAAGCGTGATTGAATCACCTTGCAGTAAGATTGCAAACTTTTGTCCTGCCTTCAAGTTTAGTAAATCCCTTATTTCTTGGGGGATACAAACTTGATAATCTTGAGACAATCCAACTTCCAACATTTTTTACTCTACCTATCTTTAGAACTAATATTCCAAAATATTAAAAAATCCTCGCTGGAATATTGAATATTCTAGCACTAGCTCTGTTTAAGCCTCAAAGATTATGCGATCCCCAGCCTTTGAGACGATATCGTCTAGCTTGAAACGACCAAAGGGATAGCGATCAATCCCAAAGAGTTTGTATTTTAGACGAGTCCCTCAACATCTCATCTCTTGTAATCAGCGTTGTTTGATAATAGCTAGATGTTGCGCCAATAATGCGATCGTGAATATCCCACTCTTTAGGCAAAGTAAGCATCGCTTGAAAAATAGGAAAATCAAAAGATACGACTGTAAACCCATCTCCCAATTTAATTTGTTGCAGAATCTCCTCAATTGAGATCTTCACTTTGCCCTTTTCTGCAATATGAGTCAGTTCTGCCAAAACTAGAGTTGGAATTAGAATCTGAACTTCCCCCTCCTGAGCTTGATTGAGAATACTAGCTGCTAAAGGAGATAACCGTTTATCTTCAGCAATAAACCAAGCGATCGCATGAGTATCTACGACATAAGTATCCATCTTATAGTCCTAAAATTCCCACTCAGAAGCATCCTTGAAAACTGCATTTTTAGCAGATACAAAATCATTCTTATTTATATCAAAACCTTTCCATAAGCCTTTGATATGGGTTTTCTTCCGAGGATTTTGATCGACTAGCTTTTTTAAGTTCTCAAGCTCTTCTTGCAGAGATTGAATGCGAAGTAAAAGGTATTGACTCATCGTAGTGACCTATTCAACAAAAAGGGAGTTATAGATAAAGTATTAGATATCTTAGCACCTCCCTGTATTTGCTCAGTACGATCAAATATTGCAAAGTAATCACGCTGAGTATTTTCCGCGATCGCCAATACAATTCGCTCTTGCTCATCTGCCAAATCGTTGATTTCTATTCCATTTAAAACCAGAAAAGTTTCTATAACCACATGACCCACGCCCTCAATGATAGATATCGCTTTACGCTAGTGGATAATCGTAGTCGTCATCTGGATCTAAATCTGGATCTAAATTTTGATGTTCGCTGCGACGAGACTCGCGACGATAGCGTTTTTTAAGTAATCTTGGTTCCTGCTGTTGTTTGCCGTCACTAGTATCTTTTACTTTGACCGAAGCATCAGCATTAGCCGTATTTTTTAGCTTTTGTTGATAGGCGATCGCCTCTTCTAAGTACGCCATGTAATGCTCATAGCGTTCCCAATCACCACGCACCACACAGTCTGGCTCATCGCGACGATGCAAACAATTATTAAAATGACAAACATCTCCTAAAGCCAATCTTTGCCTAGCTTCAGGAAAACAATCGGCTAATTCTTGCGGGGTCACGGTCAAGTCTGGTTGCAGAAATCCAGGAGTATCGGCAAGATAGCCACCCGCAGGTAAGGCAAATAACTCCACATGTCGAGTAGTATGTCGCCCATGTCCTAGTCGTTGCGATACTTCGCCGACACGAATTTGTAAGCTGGGAATTAATAAATTGATCAGGCTCGACTTGCCCACGCCTGAAAGCCCTGCAAGGACAGTTACGCCTGTTTGTAAATGTTGGGCTAGCTCTTCAATCCCTTGCTGCGTATAAGTACTAATCGCAATCGGTGGATATCCCCAAGACTTTAAGCGATCGCACCATGAGTCCCAAACTTGATCGCTAACTAAATCACGCTTATTTAAACACAGCAAAACATCAACCTGAGTGCTTTCGGCTTTGACCAAAAAGCGACTTAGTTGATATGGCTCCAGACTTGGTTCGGCTAACGAAAAAACTAATAAGATGCGATCAACATTTGCCACAGTCGGGCGATCGAGCAAATTACGGCGCGGCGCTACTTCCGATATCGCTCCGCGTCCGCCTTGCCAATCTGGTTCCTCAATGGTGACGCGATCGCCTACACAGATCTGCTGCCCAATTTTTTTCAGTCGAGCGCGACGAGTGCAAAGCAATTCATGAACAAGCTGACTAAATGTTTGCCCATGTTCATCAAACAGATCCAAGCAAAAAGCTTGATCTAGCATGACCCGATAAAAGTTGGCTTGTACAGCCAAGACTGTACCTGTTAAAGCCAACATAGAACAACTTGCATCATGCTTTTTGGACTGTTAACGCAAAAAAGCGATCGCGCTCTTCGATCGCTTTGACCAGATGACCATCAGACATCAGGCTATTAGGAACCTGCTCAATTGGTTCACCGCCATCTAGCAAAACTTCTAGCAATTGACCTGTTTCTAGCTTTTCCAAGTGTAATTTTGCTCGCACAAAACTGAGCGGACAAGGAACACCGCGTAAATCGATTGACTTGATTACTTGAATGCACATATGTCTTTTTAATGTCTCGGTTATTTAGTTTTTATTTTTTGGTTTTTCAGATGAGCATCGCTCATCCTAAAAATTTTAATGATTGCCGAATAGACCGCCTAGAATGTCACCGATACCACCTTTAGCTGTGTTACCAAACTGCTTTTCTTTAAGTTTTTCGAGTGCTTCTCGCTCTTCATTACCGATTTTGGTGGGAATATCAATCTTAATTCTGATTAAATGATCACCACGCGCCACAGGATTGCCCAGCTTCGGCACGCCTAGCCCTTCTAAGGTCAAGATGGTGTCTGACTGCGTACCTGAAGGAATCGTGAGCGGCTTCTTGCCATCGACGGTATTGATTGCGATCTTGTCACCCAAAATTGCTTGCAAATAGCTAATCTTGAGTTCCGACAAAATGTTGATGCCTTCGCGCTCAAATTCATTGTCTGCTTGAACGAATAAATAGACATAAAGATCGCCAGAAGGACCGCCGCGCAATCCTGCATCACCTTCATTGGATACACGCAATCTTGTGCCGCTATCGACACCTGCGGGAATCGTGATTTTTAGCTTTTTGGTGACTTGATTTAGTCCCAAGCCATTGCAGCTTTCGCACTTATCCTCAATGGTTTGCCCCGTACCGTTGCAAGTGGGACATGCCGAAACTTGAGTAAAGCTACCAAAGGGAGTACGGGTAGCGCGTCTTACTTGACCAGTCCCGCTACAAGTGCCACAAGTACGAGGTCGCGTGCCTGGTTTTGCGCCAGAGCCGCTACAAGTGCCGCAGGTTTCTAAATGCGAGATTTTGATTTGCTTTTCGCCACCAAAGACTGCTTCACGGAATTCTAGTTTTAGATCGAAGCGAAGATCTTCGCCGCGTGTGGGGCCACTGCGACGGCGGGCTTGTTGTTGCTGACCTGTGTTAGAAAAGCCACTAAAGAAGCTTTCAAAGATATCGGCAAATCCGCCCATATCGCCCATGTCAGGTGAGCCACCGCCGCCACTTGACACGCCAGCTTCACCAAAGCGATCGTATCGCCCACGAGCTTCTGGTTCTGAGAGAACCTCGTAAGCACGGTTAATTTCTTTAAATCGTTCATCTGCCCCCGTTTCTTTGTTGACATCGGGGTGATATTTTCGAGCTAAACGTCGATATGCTCGTTTGATCTCCTCTTTGTCAGTACTGCGATCGACTCCGAGGATTTCGTAATAATCACGCGCCATGGGGGGTTTCTCTGTCGCTTAAAGGATTCATGAACAGCTATATGTATTTTAAACTAGCACTTATCGCTTGGTTGTGGATGTTTATCGCAAGTACGTTTTACCGCACATATCACGACTAAAAACTATGGCTTCGTCTTTACACTTACATTTCCTTGATTTACTAAGGTTTGACAGGCTAGACGATAATTATCGGGTTTGTTTTTAAGCTTTTTTAGTTCAAATTCTGTTTTGGGAGAAAGGTTTTCCAGCCCCTCGACAATCTCGACAACACAGGTAGCACATTGTCCATAACCATTACAGTTACTGAGCTTCGCCATAAATTTATAGATGTCAATGTTGTTTTCGAGAGCTTTCATCCGAAGGTTTACGCCATCCATAGCGATCGCCTCTTTGCCTTCATTCACAAACTTAATGTTTGCCATAACTGAGTATTAATTTTTTGTTAATTTTTATTACACACTTATTATCTTATCAAATGCGTCAGATCCAGAGAATTTTTAAAAGCTTTGCTTAGTACAGTGAGCGCTTTGCGCTTTCAAAAATTTATCTGGGCTTTATGAAAGCGCAAAGCGCTGTAAAATTAACTCACTATGGCTACAATTCCTTCACGTTCAGACATCGAAGCTCTTGCTAATGATTTGCATAAGTTGGTTGACAATCTTGAATCAAACGAGCATGGGGAGCTAATTTACGGGGCCTTACAAGCGATCGCCCAAATCAGTCAGTCCGACGCGGAACGCCGAGACTGGAAAATTCTGGCAGGTTCGTTACGGGATATGCGTCAAGCGATCGCCATGTTTTATCCGCATCGCTTTAATCGCAAGGTAAGTATTTTTGGTTCGGCGCGTACTAACCAGAATGAGCCTGAATATCGTCAAGCCTACGAGTTTGCCGAGAAAATTACTAAACAAGGGTTTATGGTAATTACTGGTGCGGGGGGCGGCATCATGGCAGCAGGCAATGAGGGCGCAGGTGATAATTCCTTTGGTTTAAATATCACTTTGCCCTTTGAGCAATCGAGCAATGGGTTTGTATCCGAGGCTTCACGTCTAGTTAAGTTTCGCTATTTCTTTACTCGCAAATTATATTTGGTGAAAGAGAGTGATGCGATCGCGCTTTTTCCTGGAGGATTTGGCACGCAGGACGAGTTTTTTGAATGCTTAACTCTTTGTCAAACAGGAAGAACAACACCGCGCCCGATTGTCTTAATCGATAAGCAGGGTGGCGACTACTGGAATGACTGGGATGTTTTTGTCCAAAATAATTTGCTCACCAGAGGTTTGATTGTCAAAGAGGATCGCAGTTTTTATAAAATCACTGACGATATTGATGAGGCTTGTCAATACATATCTTCTTTTTATAGCGTTTATCATTCGATCCGATGGGTTGATGATTTGCTTGTAATTCGGATTAATGTGGAAATTACAGATGAACATCTCGATCGCTTAAATAATAATTTTGGTGATCTCTTAATTAAAGGCAAGATAGAACGCAGTCAAGCGTTGCCGAAAGAGGAGAATGAGCCACATATTATGGATTTACCGCGTTTAACAATGCATTTTAACCAACATGGCTTTGGGCGCTTGTATGAACTAATCGCGGCGATTAATGATACTTGTGATGGCGAAAGTGTAATGATTTGTCATCCTGAACAACGTTAGCTAATGCATACAGCGCCTTGCGCTGCCGTAGAACCCAGATAATTTTTTAAAAGTGACGCGAAGCGTCACTTTTAAAAAATTATCTGTAAGCCTAAACAGGCTTTTGGTACATGTGCCAATGGTGGGCAATATCAATGCGACGGCAGAGCCAGACTCGCTCATGGCTCTGCACATAATCAAGAAATCTAGCTAAAGCTGCCGCGCGTCCGGGTCTACCCGCAAGGCGACAATGTAGCCCCACACTCATCATTTTGGGAGCGGTCTCGCCCTCAGCATAGAGAACATCAAAGGCATCGCGCAAGTACGCAAAAAACTGATTGCCACTGTTAAATCCTTGTGCTGTAGCAAACCGCATATCGTTGTTGTCAAGCGTATAGGGAATTACGAGGTGAGGTTTACTAGACTGCTCGTAAACCCAGTAGGGTAGGTCGTCAGAATAGCTGTCGGAATCATAGAGAAAGCCCCCTTCTTCAACGACTAACTTACGGCTGTTGGCGCTGGTTCGTCCTGTATACCAACCAAGCGGACGGCTACCTGTGACTTGGGTATGAATCGCGATCGCTTTTTGTAAATGTTCTCTTTCTACGCTTTCAGACAAATACTGATAGTCAATCCAGCGATAACCATGACTGGCAATTTCCCAATCAGCTTCTTTCATCGCCTCGACAGCTTCTGGATTACGAGCTAGTGCCATCGCAACCCCATAAATCGTAATGGGAATATCTCTTGCGGTAAACATCCGATGCAATCGCCAAAAACCAGCTCGACTGCCATATTCGTACATCGATTCCATATTCATGTGACGCATTCCCTTAACGGGTTCTGCACCGATGATTTCAGAAAGGAAAGTCTCTGAGGCATTATCACCATGCAGAATACAGGTTTCGCCTCCTTCTTCGTAGTTGATCACAAACTGCAAGGCAATACGGGCTTGTTGCGGCCATTGGGGATGGGGAGGGCGGCGACCGTAGCCGATTAAATCTCTAGGATAGAAGTCATTCATAGGGAATCCCCAATTAAGTTTTGTAGCCGAAACCAAGCAATTTGGGAAATCTCTTTGAGTGCATGATTTTCCTCAGTTTGAGAGTCATTTTGCAAGCGTTGTTCAAATGCTTCCAGAATGCTGGCTTTAGAATGATTTTTGACGGCAATGATGAAAGGGAACTTGAAGCGATCGCGATAAGCACCGTTAAGCGACTGAAAGAGATTGAATTCATCTGAAGACAAGCGATCTAACCCAAGACTTGATTGTTCGATGACAGATGCTTCGGCCATTTTGACGCGATCGCCGAGGCTAGGATGGGCGCAAATCAGTGCCATTTTTTCTGATGGCTGCATGGTCTCGACAACATGAATCATGGTTTCATGCAGTTGTGAAATGCTATGGAAAGGAATGCTATCCCATGTTCGTTCAGCGATCGCGGGAGTATCCTCAAATACAGCCCCAAGCGCATCCGTAAATGCTGCTTGATCCATTTGGTTGAGTTGTGTGAGATTGTAAGGCATGGTGTGGAAATGCTAAATAAACTAGCTACCGCGATAGGTGCTGTATGACCAAGGAGAAGCTAGGAGTGGAATGTGGTAATGGGAGTCGGGATTGGCAACGCCAAAGCGAATGGGAACGCGATCGAGAAACGGCACATGATCTGGCTCATAAAATTCAGAAAAATAGTTGCCGATCGCAAAGACTAGCTCATATGTACCTATTTTTAGATCGCCATCGCTGAGCAATAAGGCCCGTCCATCGGCATTTGTGGTCACACTTTTAAGCAGTGTAGAGCGATTTGGAAGAGAATAGATCGCCCATAATTCGATAGTGATTGCTTGAGCAGGGCAACCGCGGGCTGTATCTAAAATGTGGGTTGTAAGCTTGCCAGACATAGAGATCCTTACTGTATAAAGTATACGGTAGTCAAAATCTTAGAAATTATTGTAGCCATCAGTACAGAATTATTTACCTAGTCTTGATATGTATTCTGTATACAGTATACAATTGGTTCATGTATAATCTTAAAATCGCGATCGTAGGTGCTGGCATAGGTGGCTTAACGGCGGGAATTGCCCTGCGCCGTATGGGATATGCTGTCGAAATCTATGACAAAGCCAGCGAGCTAAGACCCGCAGGAGCAGGAATTTCGCTATGGTCAAACGGCGTAAAAGTAATGAATTGGCTGGGACTTGGCGATGCGATGGCATCGATTGGCGGACATATGGAGCGGATGGAATACCGCAGCCATGACGACAAGTTGCTCAGCCATGTTGACTTAAATCCCCTGATTGAGAAAGTCGGTCAGCGTCCCTATCCAGTTTCCCGTACTGATCTCCAGCGAATTTTGCTAGACGCTTTCGGCGAAGAAAACGTGCGGCTTAAGTCCAAATGTATTGGCGTAGAGCAAGATGCTAATAGCGTCACCGTTACCTTTGAAGATGGACATCAAACCACCGCCGATGTGTTGATTGCTGCTGATGGTGTTCATTCGATTTTACGAACCTATGTGAATGGTTCTGAAGTCGCGCCGCGTTATGCCGATTATGTAAATTGGAACGGTTTAGTCCCAGCCAGCCCCGATATTTCGCCCAATGATGTTTGGGGAATTTATGTTGGTGAAGGTAAACGCGCTTCCATGATGCCCATTGGTGGCGATCGCTTCTATTTCTTTTTTGGTGCGCCTATGCCCAAGGGTACTGTAGTGGAGCCATGCGATCGGCAAGCAGAACTGGCGAATTTGTTTGCAGGTTGGGCTGCCCCTGTCCAAAATCTGATTAAGCAATTAAATCCTCTCGAAACCAATCGTCTCGAAATCAGCGACCTCGATCCTCTAACGCATATTGTCCGCGATCGCGTCGTATTGTTGGGCGACTCGGCTCATGCTTCTACACCCACGCTCGGACAGGGCGGCTGTCAAGCAATGGAAGATGCTGAGATTCTCTGTCGCTATTTGGTTACAACTAATCTGAGTGTGGCAGATGCACTCAAACGCTATGAAGGCGATCGCAAGGAACGTACAAATTCTCTGGTTTTGAAAGCACGTAAACGCGCTGATACGATTTATGGCAAAGATCCGCAAGCTACGCAGCAGTGGTACGAAAGTTTGGAAGAAGAGGATGAGAAGGATGTCGTTGATGCTCTCGCCAAGGTGATTTTGGGCGGGCCATTCCATTAACGCCCATTTCTTAGAAACCATTTAGGAATTGCTTGAGATCCCCCCCAGCCCCCCTTCTTAAGGGGGGAGAATTAATTCTTCCCCCTTAAGAAGGGGGATTGAGGGGGATCTTTTAGAGATTTTAACTTTAAAAATTAATTCTTAAATGGAATCTTAAAGTGCCGCAAAGCGGCACTTTAAAGCCTTGATCTGATTATTCACCGCAAGATTGTAGAGTTAGCCCTTATGTTAGTGACAAAGCATCCCGTATTTCGCTAATTTTGGTATCCCGTAATTCATATAGCCG
>JBBRQX010000071.1:0-9161 GCA_038225745.1 Pseudanabaenales cyanobacterium
TCAGACATTTGTTAAACCGTTATTTTTATTAATATTTATTATGTACGCAAGCATAATTAAACTCAAAGCCTAAAAAGCTGTGGCGCACGCTGCGCGTGCACCACAGCTTTTTGGGCTTTAAGATTTTTTTGCCTATTTACTTATCGATTTAGTCCAAGGAAAAAATCCGCTTGAAGGCGATCGCTATTTTCAGAATAGACAAAAACTGCGCCGCCTAGTTTATTGATCGCTTTTCCGATTGGTTCGGGTAAGACTGGTTGCGATGCTTTATTTGCATTATCAGAATTTGGTGGACTATCAGTAGGGATTAACCCTCCTAACAAGAGCAGGTTAGCCACTTGGTTGGCGATCGCATTGGCATTGAGATAAAAGTAGCCAAAGTTTGGTTGTGGCATATCGGCGATCGCGTCACGGAACATCGCTGATTCAGCAAGCGTAGGCTTGGGGGAGGGCATAAAAGCGGCGGCGGTATCTGAACCAAGAGTTAGCAACAAAGTTTGGGGATCGCGCCAACCGTAAGCAAAAATGCTCTGAGTCTTGCCAAGCTCTTGCGGATCAGCAAACTCAAAGCTGGTTAGTAAAGTCGCCCCGACTTGGCGCTTCTTTACTTGCAGAGTATCTTCACTAAACTTGATCAAGAATTTAGTGAATTTAGCCAAAGTTGCATTAGCCGATTCAGGTTTTGATGTGCGGATTAACATGCCCAGAGTCAGATCAACGCCAACGTCTTTAAAGGGAGACTTTTCGCTGGGAAGTGCCACAATCGCATATTCTCCATCTATCAAAGAGATAACATCTTTCTCGATATCAAGATCTAAGCCAGAACTTAAAAACAAAGGCGTACCCATTCGCAATCCATCGACGAAGATTTTGTATACGGGCTGCACTTTTGACTCTTCCACAAACCATTGCCACTGGCGGCTAAGATTGCGACTGGAGATTGCGCCATAGATATTTGATGGCAAATATGACAGCAGGCGATCGCGGGGTTCTTTATCCTTGGGCAAAGGTTTACGCACCTCTGAGAAATAGCTATTACTTTGACTGCGTAAACCTTTGGGCGTTACCCATGTAAACAAATCAAGACTGCTGTATTGCGCCAAAGTATATTGCAAGCTTTGCAGATATTCTGCACGGCTAAATCCAGGGATCTCTGAAGTCTCAGGCAAGTCTGCCGCCAAAAACTCAGAAATCTGCGCCAAACCTTTAAAATCTCCATAACCCGCCAGCAGCGATCGATTCCACAATGGATTGTTTAGCGATCGCAAAAATAGAGGGTTCTCAGCCAAAGATAGTAACTTCACATCTTCAGAGCTAGGAACAGATAGATCGATCATTTTTTGGATCGCTTGGCGATCGGTGGCAACTACCGCAGTTCCACTCGGCAAATAGGCGATCGCAAATCGGTTGATACTAAAATCAGGAAATCTAGGTTCATCGCTCTCTTCAGGGCTAGAACTCTCTTCTTGATCATCCCCACTGGCAGGGCTGTTTTGTTTTGTGCGGAGCAAAGACTGTCGAGAATTTTTTGCATCCAACTTTTGAGAAATGGCTGGTTTCTCGTCGCCAATGGGCTCTTCTTCTAGTTGCCATTCTAGAATTTTGACATTTTGATATAGCGTTTCCGTGGGTTTTGGTAAATTGAGACTTTTTAGTTTCTCAAGAAAAATCTCAAATTTTGGCGCATCGTTAACTGAAGACAAAGCTGCAAATGTTAATTCGCCCTTATTTTCAGCACTACCCCAAAAAGCGATCGCCACTTCTTTCCCTAACCAAGGTTGCACATCTTTGACAATTGAGACTTGAGGAAACGCGCCTAAAAATGCAAATAATTGGTCAAGTACTGAAATCGGATTTAGAGTTTGAGATTCTTCTAATACTTGCCAAGATCGCGCATCGACATCAAGCATCAGCAACCCGATCGCTTCAATAGGAATTTGTTTGGTAATATTGAGCGAGCGTTGCGCGAATTGATTAGCTCCAGAATTTTGGAGATCTTCTTTTTGCTGAGCCACGATCGCGCCCAAGTTTGCGCGGCGACTAGATGCAGGGCTCTCACCTGTAGAATTTGCGATCGTAGGGACAGCCGATATACTTGCCCCAATTGCCAAAATAGTAGCAAACAAATTCCTCACTCAAACACCTCACCAACATAAGTTACATCTAGGATACAGCGCTTTGCGCTGTCATAAAACCCAAAGAAATACTTGAAAATGCCGCAAAGCGGCACTTTCAAATATTTCTTTGTAACGCAAATAAAAAACTCGCGTTGCGAGTTTTTTATTTGCGATCAATTGATATTGCAGCTAGCAATTTTTACTAAAAGCGCTGCATACTGCGCCTGAAACTCCTTCGCCTTAGAATCCTTAGACTGATGCCACCCTGCTAGCCACATCGGGGTAGGAAAATGTCCATCAGGTACAGTCATCTGCGAAGGGACAGCATTAGAAGCAATCCAAGTTCCATTTTGTCGCCAACCAACGCGATCGCTAAAGGTTTGCCAGCCCTTCATCGCCTTGTCTTCTTCAATCACCGCCCCAAAAATCTTGCTCACCTCGTCGGCTGAAGTGTTTTCATCCTTACTAATAATTTGGGTTGGGACGGTTGTATCTACCCTAGAAGGAAAAGTAGCAGGGATCAATTGCAACAACTGCGATGAGGCTTTAACTTGATCGATTTTCTGCGCTAAAACCTGTTCCTGAGCTTGTTTGATTTCTTTAATCAAAGTTGGGGCAAGGATACGAAATTGGTTGTTAGGATTGGAGACCGCAGCACTTACTGAATCCATCAACACAGACCAAGGCGCTAAACCAAAGCGATCGCCCATTTCCTGTAACTGAGTGCAGATAGACTCTAAATTTTGGCGACTGCGAGGGCTATCGGGCTGCTTGAACAACTCCAACATACTTCGTAACTTGAGCGGAACCTCAGACTGAAAAGCACCCAACATTACTCTTGTGTCAATCTTGGCACTTGATTTTGGCATACCCGCAGATTTGGCTTCAGACATTTTGCTTAAAATCAAATCTTGCAAGTGAGCTTTTAGCTTTGCAAAAATTTGATCAGAACCTGTCATCACGCCATCCACAGCGTCCTTAGTCAATCCATAAGGGCTTTGCAAATGTTCAACTAATTCTTGCAACTTATCAAAAGCTTGTAAAAAAAGTGTCTGAAGATCCTGATCGATCTGAAAATTTTTATTCTCACGCATCACCTTAAAATAATCTTCAAAGTTATGGGCGACATGCTGAATGCTGCTAAATCCCAACATCGCCGCCCCACCCTTAATCGAGTGCGCGGCTCGAAATATCTCATTTACAGCTTCGTCATCACTCATCAATGCTTCTAAATTAAGCAGCCCTGACTCAATTGTTTGCAGATGTTCCTTGGCTTCCTCAATAAAGTAGCCTGTAATCTGCTTTTGCTTGTCTTGATCCATCATGATACTGACCCCTTACTTAATAAGTTGATTTTAAAATTAGAAGCTGTCAGGTAAAGCGTCGCCATCCGCCGCAATACCTGACCATAAATATCGATCTCAGAAAGGCCTATCCCAAAATTGATGACATATAAATTTGATTTTGGGCGCTAAATCCATAACGACCTTGACTATGCGATCGCCAAAGGTCATCGATGATTTGTAAATCATCGCAAGAAATTTGCTTAACCTCCTCGGCAGTTAAGACAGAGCCAACCTTTTTATGCGCTGCCTGACACATTACATTCCATGTTTCTTGATTTGCTTCTTGCCATTTCCCATTAGATAGCAAAGCTTGCAGCTTGCTATAGTCAACGCCTGTACTAGATGTGAGTGATGGCGCTGAAGCCGTAGTACTCGCGATCGCCACTGCTTGACTAGAACGGCGAAACCGTAAAGTCATCGCCCCATGGCTCGGCCCATCACCTAATAAAATTGCTTCACCTGCATCTGTGAGCTTGATCGAGATTTCGACCTCATCTAGGGTTAGCCCATTGGCATGACTAGGAGGACTATCTGTGGCAAGTTGCTGAACTAAGCTAGCAAGTCTTTGAATGCTCTCTTTAATCTTCGTGGTGCTAATCGATTTGATCGCCCCGCTATCAGCGCGATCGCCATTTGCTACAAATTCAACTAATATTTCTTGACTATCCATGACATCCTTGATTTGGGCTATTTGCCAGATATTGAAACAATTCCTGCGTAAATTTTAAGAGGAAATCGACTCAGAATTATGAATATCTGATTCTGTGTTTAAGTTATTGTTTGAAGCGCTATCTAAAGTATTACTTAGATTATTGTTGAAATTATTTAGACTATTTAAATTATTCTCCCCACTATTGCTTTTGTCACTGGCAATATTGCTAGAGCCATTGGTTATCGCCGCAGCGTGAATAACCGCGACAGGTAATGTCGGCTTAGTCGCTGTAATTCTAGCAGCGATCGCCCGTTTTGTTAGTGCTGTATTATAGGCCGTCGTAATTGCCAGTCGATCCACCATGCCAATTACGCGCTTGGGCTGATGGCGATCAACTACGGGCATTTGACGTAAATCTCTAGTTGCCATGCGTTTTAGAGCATCAGCAAGGGATTCATCCGCAAAAGTACAGATCACCTCGCTGGTACAAATATTCTGGACTGTCATTTCTTCAAGAGGGCGATCGCCTGCGGGTGCGGATAGGAATCGCTTGAGATCTTGAGTAGTAACGATACCTTGCAAATGGTTAATATCGTCCAATATCAGAGCGCTGTGGTGGTAGCCACTGGTAATAAATTGCGCCGCTTGCAGTAAAGGCATCGAATATTTTACCGAAGCAGGATTGAGGCTCATCACCTCGGCAATTTTGATTTTTTCAAGGACTTCAATATCGGCGGGTAAATCTGACCACTGCATGATCATGCGATCGCTTTTAGATGAATCCATTTGATCGAGTACCCATGCACAAAGCCCCACAGCCGCCATCAGTGGTAAAACGATACGGTAGTCGCGAGTCATCTCAAATAACAGCAATACCGATGTCAAAGGAGCGCGAACTGTCCCCGCCAAAACCGCCGCCATCCCGACCAGCGCATAGGCGGGAGAAGCCGCGATTGGAATTGAGGCAGGTAAAAAACTCGCGATCGCCTGTCCATATAAACTACCCAGCACTGCTCCTAAAAAAATCGAAGGCGCAAATATCCCCCCGACAAAGCCACTGGCAGAACTAATCGCTGTCAATAAAAGCTTAATCACCAACAAAATAGTCAGCAAAGGAATCGTGAATGGCGTATCTTGCAAGATTGATTCCACCGTTTCATAACCAATACCGATCGCTTCAGGAAAAGTCAGCGCGATTATACCTACACAAAAACCACCGATTAAGAGCTTTATAGGCATATTTAGGTTTTGCATAAAAGGAGCGATCGCCCATTCCCCTGCAAAAAATCTCTTCGCTTGTTTGATCGCACGAGTAAACAGCAGCGCCACAACACTGGCTAGCACCCCTAACCCAAGGTATAGCGGTAGCTCCCAATAGCTGCGTACTTCATAAACAGGCAAACTGAAAGCGGGACGTTCGCCCAGACTAATCTGCGAAACCAGCGCCGAAATCACCGAAGCAATCACGACAACGCTGACATCAGAATTAGGGCTAGATTTATCAGTGCGATAGGAATCGCGCAGCAATACTTCAAGGGCAAAAAATACACCCGCGATCGGCGCATTAAACCCTGCGGCCAATCCTGCGGCTCCCCCTGCACCAATCAGCAGCCGAATTCGTTCGGTCGAAAATTGCATCATTTGACCGAGCAAGGAGCCAATATTACTACCTAACTCAACGCTTGGTCCTTCTGGCCCCAGTGAAGCCCCCGCGCCGAGAGAGAGTGCAGCTGCCACAGTTTTTAAAGGAACCTGTGCATAGGACAATTGCCCAATATCACGGTTAGAAGCGTTTACTTCCACACGATCTAATTTAAGTCGTAAAAGGCTCACAACTAGCGCTCCGATCATCGGGATCAAGATAATTGCCCAAGACCACTTAGCACTGAGAACTACAGCCAGCTTATGCAAATAAAATTCTTGAGCGAATAAAATCAGTTTGCGAAACAACGTAACAGCAGTGCCAGTAATCACGCCAACCGCGATCGCCGAAACAAGCATGACCGTCTCCGCAGATGGCTGAAGACGGTTGAGAACGGTCACCAATAAGCGGGAAAGCGACATGGTGGAAACTCGGAGAAGAATAGTTTATAGAGCTATGGAGATTATTCTAAAATCGCTGGATCGATTTCTTCAGGAAACTCTTCTAGAGCAGCTTCCGATTCTGGATTAGATTCTGAAGTGTTAGATAAGTCGCGATCGCCCTCGACAACATTCACAACGGCCACTAAGTCGATTTGTTGGCGGTAGTAATCGACACCCTTGACCTGTACTTCTACGCGATCGCCCAAGCAATATTGACGACCACTGCGACGACCGACCAACAAAGTTGAAGCCCTCGCCCGACCTTTACCGTTAATTAATGGGAACTCGTACCAGTCATCCTTAAGGGAACTAACATGGACTAACCCTTCAACTAATAAGGACTCGATTTCGACAAAGAATCCATAGGACTGGACACTGGTAATGATGCCATAAAAGTTTTCACCTGTATGCGATCGCATAAATTCCGCCTTCCGCAATCCATCGAGATCGGAAATCGAACGATGATACAGCGCATCAGCTTGATTGAGCTTCGGCACAACTGCTTCTAAACCTTCAATCAGTTCACGTTCTGTTTCTGGTGGCAACACACTCCAATTCACCTGCCCATGAGCGCTAGAGCTGCGGAGATTTATACCATCCTTAATTCTAATACTGCGGCGATCGCGTCCTTCTTCAAACACAGTATGTAAAACACGCTGGATTAGTAAATCTGCGTAGTGATTTTGAGGAAACACACCATGCACATAGGGCTGCTCGATTAGTCCCAATCCAAAGTGCAGGGCAGGAGCCATCACATACTCATTAGTCTTAAACATCGATAGCAATAGATATTTGAGAATATCGCGAGTTGCACCTTGTTCAAGCTGACTGACCTGCTCCAAAATCCGATGCAAATCGGCAATCTGAACTTGTTCAGGAGTTTCTAGCTGAGACGTGATTCCCATGCTTTCTAATAACTTGAGCCAATCATCAATTTTGCCTTGATCGGGTGCAATCTGACGCAGATAAATTGATGGAATAGCGAGAGACTGCAAATGAGAAGCGATCGCTTTATTTGCCAAGATCATCACTTCCATCACAGCGCCAGCGATCGGTAAGGTGAATGGAACAATCGTGAGACCGCGCACACCCTCATCCGCTTCTTGTGAAAGAAGCTGGGGTAATACTAACCTGATTGCATTGGAGCGTTCTTGTAGTAATGTCCCCACCTTCGCGATCAAATGCACCAGAGCTTCCACTTCTGTATCAATTTCTTGGCTAGGCGCATCCTCATCAACGGCAACTTTGCCATCCAGAATCTGTTGCGCTCTCTGACAACTCAAATTAGCCCGCACCAAAATAGCGGAAGGCTGAATCTCAAAAGAAAGCATATTTCCTTCGTGATCCAACTTAATCAATACCGACATCGTCAGATATTCCGCCTGATTAAATACATTCATCTCAGGCAACATCGGCAAGATCGTATCACCCAAGAAAAACGATCGCAGTCGCTTTTGTGCTTCTAAATCTAAAGGTGAACCCGCAGTCACATAGGTTGCCACATCAGGAATATGCACGCCCAATTCCCAACCAGTCTCCACCTCGGCGATCGAAATCGCGGCAGCATTGCCAATTCTCGCCGTCAGAGTTTTGCGTAAATCGAGACGATGCTTGAGATCGGCTTTCCTAACGCCTCTAGGCAAACTTGCCGCCGCCGTCAGAGCCTTAGCACTAAATCTTCTGGGCAAATTGTGCTTGCAACACACTAAATCAATATCATTAGTTGACTCAGCATCATCGCCTAAAACCTGTAAAACTCGCCCCATTGGTAAATGATTACCCAATGAAAATCTCACCATTTCCAAATGCACCAGTTTGCCAACGGCTACATCTAGATCGGGAGTTTCTTCATCTGGCACTAGCTCAACTTCAAATAACAGGCGATCGTCTAGTGGCACAGCCCGATAGCTACCATCAGTTAATTTCACATTTGAGAGCAAAGTTGGATTTGATCGCTCAAGGATCAAGCGCACTTCACCCTCAGGCGATCGCCGTCTCACGCCATCTTTAGTAACCCTTACTAATACGCGATCGCCATTCCAAGCATTGCTCAGACGGCTCTCGCGCACATACACGTCTTCAGCGCCCTCAACATCTTGGATCGCAAAGCAAAAGCCTTTACTAGAGCAGCGCAAACGACCTTCCACTAAGCCTTCTTCGTGGATACGGCGGTATCGACCTTTATCTTTTTCAAGAACGCCGATTTTCTCTAGCGCATCAAGGGCAACTTGGAGCCGACGCACGCTTTTGCTGTCATCACCAATCCCAAGTTTTTTTTCGATCGCTTTGGGTGTAACTAGCTTGTCATCAGAAAAATTGTCTAACAGTTGATTAATCGAAAATTCCATGAGGCGAGGGTCGAGCGATTGTTTAAGGTGAGCAAATTAAATAAAATGAGGGGGCAACGAAATAGCAATCTACAAACACAGACCAGAAAAAGAAATTTCAATTATTTCTAAATAGGGCGCTTAACTCTGTTTCTTGACGTGCTTATGGGAGTTAGTTGGCTTGCAGATTTGCGAAGTTAGCCGATACAGTTTTCCCCTGCTAATCGTATTTTAGCCCATCTGACTACATAGCGATCGCTAGCTTTGACACTGCCGAATGTATCAACTACGATCGCGCGGGCTATTGACTGGGTCAATTCCTATATTTTTTGCAATTTCACTTAAAACTGATGTTACGTGAAATGAAGACCCTCACCCCTAGCCCCTCTCCCTGACGGAGAGGGGGACAAGAGAATATTTTCATCTTGCTTGCTCCCCCTCTCCCCTAGGGCTACCGTGTACACACAAGTTATCAGTGATGTTGTTAGATTCTAAAGATCCCCCCCAGCCCCCCTTAAAAAGGGGGGAGAAGATATTCTTCCCCCTTTTTAAGGGGGATTGAGGGGGATCTAAATCATAAAACGTAGACGGGTAGGACTTGTGTGTACACGGTAGCCCCTAGGGAGAGGGGGCA
>JBBRQX010000072.1:0-9093 GCA_038225745.1 Pseudanabaenales cyanobacterium
AAAAGTCAAACTCTAGATACTAATAATACACAAAAAGCATACCTACTCTATGTTCGCGCATTGTTATTGCTTGAGTCGGGGGGATTGAGTGATGTTTTAAATATTTTGCAAGCTGCTTATGATACTTATGGCAATAGTCAAGAAGGACAAGCTCTCACTGACGACACAATTGGTCAATATTATTTGCAAGTAAATGATCTTGAATCGGCGCTAACGAGCTTTGAGCGATCGCTTTCAGTACGTCTTGAAATAGAAGATGAATGCGCGATCTCCACAAGCTACACCCACTTAGGACAATTGTATTTGTCATCTGGAGACATCAATCAAGCCGCGAGTCTTTTTCAAAGCACTCTCGATATTGCCTTAGCCAATTCTGATAATTCTTTGCGGTTGCAAGCACTTAAAGGACTAGCAAAAGTAGCGATCGCCGAAAATCAATGGCAATCAGTAATTGATTTAGCCAAAGATGCAATTTCTTCACTTAGAGAACCAGTCGATACGATTGAGATTGGCTATTTATATTGCGATCTGGCTGAAGCATTGTTGGGCGATCAGCAAATTGAAGAAAGCTTGATCTGCATTAGAGTAAATGCTTTACCGCGTTTTCGAGATTACCAATATCTCAGAGGAATTGCGATCGCAAAACATCTGCGCGGACGCATTTATACCCATCGCTTGCTTAATGGTTTGGATAGTCTTGATGAAGATGCGATCGAAACGGTGGAAGATTCTCTGCTAGATGCTTCGATCGTTTTTGAACAATTTGGAATGATGTCTAACTATGCCAAAGTTCTATACGATTTGGCTTGTCTATATCAGCTATGCAGTAATTCACAGTTTCAATATCAATATCAGGGAAAGTCTTTGCGATCGCTAGAACTATCTCTCAGTGTCTTAGATCAGCTTGGGATGAGTGATACCAAACTCGCCGCACAGGTAGAAGCGATGCTCAACCAAGTCATGCGCGGTAGCTTCTAAAACTAAAGGACTCTTTAACTGACTTGCCCTCAAACAACGCCCCATAAAATCCCCTAGTAAACTTGATCGCCGCCAGATCGCCGATCGCGATATTCATACCCAATACATGATGGACATAACGGGCGATCGCATCAATTTGTAGAAACAACTTGAATTAAGCAAGGGGCTTAAGCCACTTGTTAAGGCTAAAATAAGCTTGCAAAGGTAGGTAGATGATCGCTATGGAGGACAATATGTCTAATGATTTGCCCAAAAGTTTTCTTGATCAGTTGCGTGAAATGACGGTCGTTGTTGCCGATACAGGTGATATCCATGCGATCGAAATGGTCAAGCCTCAAGACGCAACCACAAATCCATCATTGATTACGGCGGCGGCGCAAATGCCGCAATATCAGGAGATTGTCGATGAAACTCTCTTAGAAGCAAGGAAAGACTCGGGAAAAGAAGCTTTACCTGCCGATGTGGTTTCTTTGGCTTTTGATCGCTTAGCGATCGCCTTCGGGATGAGAATTTTACAGATTATTCCAGGACGAGTTTCGACTGAAGTAGATGCACGTTTGTCTTACAACACCGAAGCAACTTTAGAAAAAGCGCATTATTTGATTTCGCAATATGAATCTCATGGCATTTCTCGCGATCGCATCTTAATTAAAATTGCCTCAACATGGGAAGGCATCAAGGCGGCGGAATCACTTGAAAAAGAAGGGATTCATTGCAATTTGACTTTGCTATTTGGATTGCACCAAGCGATCGCCTGTGCTGAAGCAGGAATTACCTTAATTTCTCCATTTGTGGGACGGATTCTGGATTGGTACAAAAAAGATACAGGGCGCGATAGTTATCCTGCTACCGAAGATCCAGGTGTATTGTCAGTCGCACGGATTTATAACTACTACAAAAAGTTTGGTTATAAAACTGAAATTATGGGCGCAAGTTTTCGCAATATGGGCGAGATTGTGGAACTGGCTGGATGTGACCTGTTGACGATTTCACCAGCTTTGCTTGATGAGTTACATCATACTCAGGGTGAGCTAGTCCGTAAACTCGATCCCGCGATCGCCTCTCAGTCAGACATTGCCAAAATTACGATGGACAAGGCGACCTTTGTTGCGATGCACGCTGGCGATCGCATGGCTTATGAGAAGCTTGATGAGGGCATCGCAGGTTTCTCGAAAGCGCTTGTTGCTTTAGAGGAGTTACTAACTGAGAGACTGACCAAACTTGAAGAGCAAGTACCCGTAACGGTCTAGTTGCTGACCAAATCGAACAAGGGGCTTAAGCCCCTTGTTTAGAGAATATACTCACTCTCGCTCGATAATTATGTCCCACTTCACCACGATCGCAGTCGAAATCAAAAATGGAGACTTGCTCAAGCAAGCCTTAGAAGAGCTTGGCTATCCTGTTAAGCAAAATACTTTAGTGCGCGGCTACCTCGGTGACGCAACTAATGCCGAATATGTGATCCCCATGCCCAATGCCTACGATATTGGCTTTCGGAAAATAGGCGATCGCTACGAACTTATCGCTGATATGTGGGGCGTGGCACTGAATGTTGCAGAATTTTTAGGGGCGGTCGCGCAGCAATATGCGGCTAAAACGGTTTTAGAAAGTGCAACTCAGCAAGGCTTTGCGATCGAGCAGCAGGAAGTCCTAGAAGATGGCACGGTAAGAATTGTGATCGGGCGATGGGCTTAGGCTTAATCAGAATTGCGGAATAAAGTTAAAACTGGTACACAAGCACCAATGCATGAGGCGATCGCGCCAATACCTGAAAATATGTGGGGGGCTTGAGTGTACTTTATGATTTCGTCTGTAGCGAGGGGCAATGTTGCGAGTAGTATGCACGACACACCTAAGCGAACTGCTAATTGATGAATCATGATTAACACTTGAATTTTACGGAATAATTTAACAATAGATAACAAACACTAAGTTGCATTTAAGGGATCGTCATCTACATATAGAGTGATATGTCCATAAGTAAGTAGACAAAAAGCTATGGCTCACGCGCAACGTGAGCCATAGCTTTTTGTCTACTTAACTTAAGGCTACTTTTGTAAATTATTTATCGTTGCTAAACCTTGAAACTTAGGCTTAGCAAAGTAAAAACCTTGAAAAAGTTCAATCCCAAAAGACTGTAAAATCGATAACTCCTCGTAAGTCTCAACGCCTTCAGCAATTACTTTAATTCCTAAGTCATTACATACTTGAGTCATTCCTTTAACAATCGCTTGACGACTCTTGATTTGGTCAATATTTCTAATTAAGCCCATATCTAATTTGACTAAATCTGTTTGAAAATCAGCCAATAAATTTAGCCCCGCATAACCTGCTCCAAAGTCATCGATCGCAGTTAAAAAACCTCTCTTTCGATAATATTGAAGGACTTCACGAAGATGCACATGATCAGTCACTTGCTCTCCTTCAGTTACTTCAAATATTATGCGATCAATAGGAAATCCAAAAGTTTCGGCTGCTTCAATTGTCGTCCGAATGCATGATTCAGGATTATAAACTGCATTTGGCAGGAAATTAATACTAATAAAGGATTGAATATTTAATTTTGCAGCTAACTGAACTGCTTCAACTCGGCAAGCTTGATCGAAACGATAGCGATTTTTATCATTAATACGCCCTAAAATTTCACCCGCAGGCTCTTCATTCATACCTCTGACTAGAGCTTCTTGGGCAAAAACTTCTTTAGAAGTAGTGTTAACGATTGGCTGAAAAGCCATCGTAAAGTCAAATTCTAATCCAACCCCTTTGGTACACTCAGCGCAACCAATTGTTTCATGGTTCTGCGTTTTTCTCATCTTAAGTTTCCTAAATATAACCTAAAGAACTAATAATCGTTTTTATGATCTTACCCGTTTTTTGATTTGTAAAAAGTTAAGAAAACATGCTTTTCTTAATAGCTTATAAACTTACAGCAAGTTGAGGACAGACCCACCACTCAATTTTTTGTACCCCCCCCCGCGAAGCGGGGCTTTCATAAAAATTTAGGCTTGGTTTGATCTGGATTTGCTGTAGGCAATATTCTAACAATATTTTAAAATTTAATTAGTAATTTAGGAACTCCTAGGAGATTATAAAGTCTATAGAATTGTATTTCTTTATAATTTCTTAGCTATTATTATGAAATCAGCTTTTTTAATATGTCTGAGCTTGCTGTCATTTGGGGAGATATCAGCGATCGCCGCACAGTCTTATCCAGTATCGATAACTAAGCAACAACTAACTGTACCTTCTATTCAGAAGATGAGTCAAAATATTAACAGAATCGGGTTTGAAGCGGAGCTATTAAGGTTGACGAATGGTGAACGTCGCAAAGCAGGGCTAGCGCCTCTAAAGCTATCTTCACAATTGACTAGGGCGGCTCAGTCTCACGCGGTAGACATGGCAAGAAATAACTATTTTAGCCATACGGGGCTGAATGGTTCGAGTATAGGCGATCGCTCTAAGTCAACTGGTTACAAATATCGGCTTGTAGGAGAAAATCTCGCAGCAGGTAAAACAACACCCGAAGCCACAATCCGTCAATGGATGAATAGTTCTGGACATCGCGCCAATATACTTAATGGCAGATTTACTGAGATTGGATTTGGATATGCGAATGCACCAAACTCTCTCTACAAAAATTATTGGGTGCAGGTATTTGGAACGCCTCAGCGCTAGATTAAAATAAAAAAGCTCGCGCCGCGAGCTTTTTTATTTGCTGAAAATTTATGAGCGATCGCCAATACATTCCCAAATATATTCTCTTTTATAAACCCTATGGCGTTCTGTCTCAGTTTACTGATGACAGCGCATCGCCACGCCCCACTTTAAAAGAATATATTGATATTCCCGAAGTTTATTCAGTGGGGAGATTAGATTTTGATAGTGAAGGATTATTACTGCTGACCAATGACGGACAGCTAAAGCATCGCTTAATCGATCCCCAGTTTGAGCATTCGCGGACTTATTGGGTACAGGTAGAAAGAATTCCCACAGAATCAGCTTTGCAGAATTTACGCGATGGAGTCACGGTTCAAGGATATCGAACTAAACCCGCGATCGCCAAATTATTAGACTCTGAGCCAGATTTACCAGCGCGTGAACCGCCAATTCGGTTTCGGGCAAGTATTCCGACGGCTTGGCTAGAACTAACCTTAACAGAAGGAAAAAATCGTCAAGTTAGGAAAATGACCGCCGCCGTGGGATTTCCGACTTTGCGCTTAGTGCGTGTAGCGATCGCCCATTTGCGCCTAGAAAACCTTGCTGTTGGGCAATCGCGAATATTAACCGATCGCGAATTACAAGAACTGCGCCTGAAAGTGAACCCGCGCCGCCTGAGTTAAAACTTCTATTAATTCAGGAATTAATTCTTCCTGTGAATTTTGCTTCAGTTCTTGATATCCCACGATGGGGACTTCTGCTTCAAATAGTTCAGTTAATAATTCTCGATCTGGCGCGATCGCAATCGAGCCATGTTGCAAAACTGAATTATGGCGATAAACTTGAGCGCTGCCAATCAGTTTACGACCGTCAGCAATTACTAAATCCGCATTGGTTGCTGTCGAGAAGCAACTGGGATTATGAATATAGCCGCGTCCTGATTGTCCATAATTTAAAGTAATCCCCAATTTCGCAAAACCTTGAATCAGAAATTCGCAAATATATTCATATACTTCACGGCGCGATCGCCTTTCACCGTCAATATCAACATTGGTAATTACCGCATAGGTGAGATCGCCTCTGTGTAACACCGCCCTGCCACCACTAGGACGACACACAATATCGAGATTATGTTTTTGGGCGATCGCATTCCAGCGATCGGGATATTGCTTTTGATGAAAACCTAAAGAAATCGTGGGAGGGTTCCAGCGATAAAACCTTACAATTGATGGCGACTGAGGATCTTGACTATGGCGATCGAGCAAAGAATTATCAAGATCCATATGCAGCTTTCCCGATGATTCAGAATACGGAAGAAAGTGCCATAATTTTTTCATATGTTCATATAGCCATGAAAAAGCACCCTTTGGGTGCTTTTTTTGTGTCAGACAATTTTAAGCTTTAAAGCTTTCTACTAAAAATTCATCGCTTGCATCGGCGACCGATGCCACAATCGTGATAATGCGTGAGATTTCCGCAGGCGAAAGATCTTCAACAGAGCGAGAACACAGCACTAGTACTTGGTCATTTTGGATTGCATACCGAGCTTCAAAGGTGTCGGATGCATTTTTTTCCAACAGCCAGCGCGTCATTTTTGCTTCATCTTTAAATGGTGCGGCTAGTACGGTCGAAAAAACGGTGAAGGTATCAGTCGGCTCGATTCCAGTAATATTGACAACTACTTCCACAGTGCCATACTGAAATTTCCACGTATCCTCGGTCTGGTTTTCAAGTGCCGAGTCATCAGCATCCATACTAGCAATCACAGTTTGGATCGTTTGCACAATGTGATTAACAGGCGGTGCAAAACTAGATGTTGCTTCTACAGGAGTTGTTGGCGATTCTGTTGCGAAGGTCATAGTTAAATATCTAGTTACTATCTGCAAATAGTGTATAGCAAACGTTCATGTTTGTCATAGTTAGGTAAACCCAAAAAGCTGTGGCGAACGCGCAGCGTTCGCCACAGCTTTTTGGGTTGCAAAAGTTTACTGGTTTGGGTTTGAGTGCAAAGCGCTCTATGTGTCTTTAGTAGCGAGAACTGTAAAAGCTTAATCTGCCATAGCTGAGAAACTGTGAGTTTGGGCGATCGCCTTGAGGAACTGCGGTCACACCAAACAAATAAACGCCATCGGTACGAGGATTCTGAATAGGGCGCAGTCCGACGATTAGTTTACTGTTCGGCGCATTACTTGCAGGAATTGGCGGGTCGAAAGTAACCGTAATTTTTGGGCGATCGCGATCTTGACTTGGCAAAATCTCAGTTTTACTAGAAACCGCGATCCGATCGCCTGATGCTGGTTGTAAATAGGCGATCGTATCATTACTAAAAAAATCAATCGAACCAAAACCTTCTGTCTGATTAATTTCTAGCTTTTGTAAAGGCTCTCCCATATTTTGCGGTAAGGCGATCGCAAAGTAATAGGTCGCGCCGCGAGCGTAGATACGATTATTGGTCGTTTCTGCCTCAATCAGCATGGGCAGATGCACAAAATAGGTTTTGCCATCGCGCAACTGCACTGCCTCTACTGAGGAAATTCCAAGATTGCTAAAAGTGAAATTTTGCTTGTTGACTACAAATATCGCTAAAGCGAACATGGGTAACAAAGCGATCGCGGCCATAACTTTTTTACGCATCTTTTTCTTCAACATAAAGATTCAACATAAAGACGTACCATTTTGCTAGCATTGTAGGAATAGCTACTTTTTTGGCAACGATAGGCTTCCCGAAAGGCTCACTATCTCATTAAATGCTATCTCATTAATGCTATCTCATTAAGATAGAGGTATCTACTGTGGTCTCTTCCCCTCCCATATCATCGAATATTTTACTAAATCTTGAAGATTCACTTTCATCTAGTATCGGTTCGCCCAGCCTCGATTCTGATATTACCACAGACAATATAACTACTCGTTCCATGATCGCAATTCTCGATTTTGGATCTCAATACTCGGAGCTAATTGCCCGTCGTATTCGTGAGACACAGGTTTATTCTGAAGTTTTAACGTATCACATATCAGCCGAAGATCTGAAGAAGCTTAATCTTAAGGGGATTATTTTATCAGGTGGTCCGAACTCAGTCTATGACGAAGACGCTCCCCAATGCGATCCTGAAATTTTTAATTTGGGAATTCCTGTTTTAGGCGTTTGCTATGGAATGCAACTGATGGCAAAGCAACTCGGCGGCACGGTCGAGCGAGCCGATCGCGGCGAATATGGTAAAGCGGAATTAGTAATTGATGATCCTACGGATTTATTTACTAATGTAGACACAAGCACAACCATGTGGATGAGTCATGGGGATTCTGTAATTGATTTGCCAAAAGGATTTGAAATTTTAGCCCACACCGCTAACACTCCCTGTGCGGCGATTGCCGATCACCAGAAAAATCTTTACGGTGTCCAATTCCATCCTGAAGTTGTGCATTCCATTGGTGGCATGGCAATGATTCGCAACTTTGTCTATCATATTTGCGAATGCGAACCAAGCTGGACAACCGATGCTTTTATCGAAAATTCGGTTCGGGAAATTCGCGCTCAAGTTGGCGACAAAAAAGTATTACTAGCACTTTCAGGTGGTGTCGATTCTTCAACGCTGGCTTTTTTATTGCATAAGGCGATCGGCGACAAACTTACTTGTATGTTTATCGATCAAGGCTTTATGCGAAAGCTAGAACCAGAGCGTCTAGTCAAGCTTTTTGAAGAACAGTTTCATATCAATGTTGTGTATGTAAATGCTCGCGATCGCTTCTTGAAGAAACTCGAAGGGATTACCGAACCTGAGCAGAAGCGGAAGTTGATCGGCGGTGAATTTATTAGTGTATTTGAAGAAGAATCCCAACGCTTCGGGCCATTCGACTTCCTTGCTCAAGGTACACTCTATCCAGATGTAATCGAATCGGCTGATACTAACGCTGACCCTGTCACAGGCAAGCGTGTTGCCGTCAAAATCAAGAGCCATCATAATGTCGGTGGACTGCCTGATAATCTTCGCTTTACTTTAGTGGAACCACTTCGCAAACTTTTTAAAGATGAAGTGCGGAAACTGGGGACTGCCCTAGGACTTCCCGAAGAAATCGTCAAGCGTCAGCCTTTCCCCGGCCCTGGTTTAGCAATTAGGATTATTGGTGACATTACCAGCGATCGCCTCAATACTTTGCGCGATGCTGACTTGATCGTGCGTCAAGAAGTCAATCGTGCAGGGCAGTACAATAATCTCTGGCAAGCCTTTGCGGTGCTATTGCCCACAGTTCGTAGCGTCGGCGTGATGGGTGATAAACGCACCTATTCCCATCCTGTAGTTTTGCGCCTCGTCACCAGTGAGGATGGCATGACTGCGGATTGGGCGCGAGTTCCCTATGAGTTATTGGAGACCATTTCTAATCGAATTGTCAATGAAGTAAAAGGAGTCAACCGTGTGGTACTGGATATAACATCTAAGCCACCTGGCACAATTGAAT
>JBBRQX010000073.1:0-9017 GCA_038225745.1 Pseudanabaenales cyanobacterium
ATTGCTCCTATTGCAATCCTTAACGCCCAGTTTGAATTTCTAGACTTGTAGAGATTAAGATCATAGCGCGATCGCATATTTCTCCACGGTTGACTAGTTTGGCTAACTCGTGGGGTTCATAGCGACCTTCTTCAACCTCTGAGGAAGCGCGATCAACAGCTTCTGTGTAAGCTTCAGAAATTGCTAAGCGTAACTCCTCGGTATTGAGGTATGTTCCGCCAGCTTTACGTCGCTGGTTTTTGGTTTGGATACCGCGTATAGAGTTACGAATTGATAGCTCCCAAGACTTGGTGGTGCGATTTTCTGCTTTTTGCTTGATTAGATGCATGAGTAGAATTACGGCATAGCTACGAATATTGTTGATTTTATCGTCTCGGCTCATTTCTTCTAATTCGTCAACAATTGCCAAAGCGCCAGTCATATCACCTTTAATTAGTAATTCCCTTAACGTCAAAAGTTCTTCCATATCTTTAGTTATGTGAGAATGCGATATGTAGTAGTTATAGCATTATTTACTGTATCCACTAAGATCTGATCGCCTTTTTTATATACAAGCCAATTAGAGTGACTTAGAAGGAATAATTTTCGGATTCATTGTCGAAGAGAATTTTCCAACCGCCAAAGTTAAGAATTGAGAAGCACTCATTTATATCGATGCGATCGCTGTGATTTTAAACAAGAGATATTATTCCCGAATGGAATTCCAACTGCCGATCCTATGTACTGCTCCTATTGCAACCCTTAGTGCGTCTATAGGACTATTTTTTGGCTGTGCCGCCCGTGCTACGATAAATCTTCTGTTTCTGAGCAATCACCTACAGTTTTATTTAATATGTTGCAATTTTTTCAATTTGAAGCTGAGTTTGTCGCCTCATTGCGTTGCATACCCATGCAAGTTCGTTACAAGTTAGACACTTGCGGCATCAAACTAAAACTTCAGCATTGGTATAGTTTTTCGACTAACGAACGTCAGCAATTTATTGATTTACCTTGTGCCACCAATATAGAAATTGAAAATTATCGCGAAAACCTGCGATCGCTAGTTTTTCAACATTTTAAAACCTATCCCAGCGATCTGCCAATTGACGCAAATCCTGCATGGATACAGATAATAATTCCTGATAGCGTTTTGCACCACGCGCAAGAATTAGATATGGCGATCGCGCTAGCTCAATGGCAAAATCTCACGCCGTTACAACGCTTTGCTCTAATCAAGCTCAGCACATCTAATCACGAAAATGATAACTTTTTACCCGCTTTACAAGAATTTGGGTTGACATAAAAAAGGGAGTGCTAGGCACTCCCCTTTTTTTATGTGAGTTGGCTCAAGCGATAGCCAACACCATGAATCGTTTCGATCAAGTTGTGAGGAGCAGCAGCACCCTTTAACTTGTTGCGAAGACTCTTGATCGTGGCATTGATCGTATCCTCTCTAGGTGGATCAGTCAGCGACCAAACATGCTCCACAATTGTGATCCGCTTCAGCACTTGACGACCATGATGGAGCAACAACTCTAAAATGTTGTATTCCTTAGGAGTCAAATGAACGGATAGTCCTGCATAAGTAACCTCATGCATTCCTGGGTCAAGCTGTAGTTCGCCCCAACGTAAAACAGTGGGTTCTGCAATCTGGGCGCGGCGCGATAAAGCGCGAATACGAGCCATCAATTCAGGTACATCGACTGGCTTGACAACATAGTCATCAGCACCAGCATCTAGACCCTGAACTTTGTCCGTACTCATATCGAGCGCAGTCACCATGATGACGGGGATATTGTTGCCATGGGCGCGTAAACGGCGGCATAGGTTAATGCCATCTAGTTTTGGCAACATGACATCTAACAAGATCAGGTTGTAGTCGTCAGATTGGGATTTTTCCCAGCCTTCCTCCCCATCTCTTGCGATATCGACAACACAGTGCTGAGTCGTTAACACGTCAGCTAATGTGTCACCTAAATTGTAATCATCTTCTACAAGGAGAATTCTCATTGGCTCGAACAAATCTTAGTTATGTAAGCTTGATAGGCGCTTAATTATATGTTAACAGATACCTTTACAGGCTTATAAAGAATATGAACTTTATAAACATCATTAACATGATTCACCCCTATCTATGGCTATCATATACGAAACGTTGAACATTTTTTCATAAATACAAAAATTTTAAGTGTTATTGCAATAACAATCTTCACTGACGATCGCCTCTAGCCGCACATCCCAAATATCATGAGGAAGCGCATCTAAATAAAATTCATCAAAAATAATTCCTGCCTTAAATCCTGTCGAGCTAGGCAACCAGCGGTCGTAAAAGCCGCCGCCATAGCCGAGCCGATAACCTTGGCGATCGCAAGCCACCGCAGGAATCAAAATTAGATCGATATTTGCTAAATCCATAAGTGGCAAGTCATGATTTGGCTCAAGAATCCCAAAAGCACCTGATCGCATATTATTCTCAAAATCTGCGATCGCAACTTGATGCCAAATTAAATTTTTTTCGATACAGCGCGAAAATCCCCAATTTTTGTGAGGAAAACTTTGCCAAAGGTTGGTTAAATCTGGCTCTTGGCGAAAACTGCTAAAAGCTAAAATATTTTGGGCTTGTTGGAAAATTTGCCAATTAGTAAGGCGATCGCATAGCGCTTGACTTTTCTTTTGCCAAATCTCATGGGAAATTTGGCGGCGCTGATTTAATAATGCTTGTCTAAGTTGTTTTTTTGTTTGCGGAATAGCTGCCATAGTTTTGATCTATATTTTCGCCTTGCTTGGAACCTGAAAGAGACTGCGATCGCTATCATAGCTAGCTGTCGCTAAAAACCCAAAAAGATGGTGGCGGCGCGGAGCGCCGCCACCATCTTTTGAGTTTTGATTTGTCCTGATACAAATGGCGACAGCTATATAATAGAGGCATCTAGATTAAGCCCTATGCGTTACTCAAATTCAGAATCAAATACGCTGAGCCGCCGCTACGAGTTACCGACTTGTTTGCTAGAGGTTTGGACAGAGCGATCGCCTCTATCGGATTGGCAATCGCAAATCGTGGCTCAAAATTTGCATTTTCGTCTACGACTTAATCAAAGCAGAAAAACGATTAAAGGCGATCAGCAGCAAATTACTAATTTGATCGAAGTTGTTACCGCCTATTGCGATCGCTGGTTAGCGCAAGATGATTTTGATACTCTCAATCATGCGATCGCCGTCCCCAAATTACCGAAGCTAAAACTCTCGACATTACAACTATTTGACCTCTACGAAAGTTTAGAACTCTGTGCCAATGAGTTTGTAATTCTGCCCAATGTGGTGCTAGAAGCGCGCCGCCTCTATCCCGACTGGCTGAAGATTGTTGCAGGTGCGATCGCGATCGTGGGTGTTAGTGTTGGCGCGATTCGTTTAGTTTCATTTCCTTCTAGCGAACAACCCAGCTACCAAATCGCTGTTACTCCCGATGCTTCTGAAAAAGCATCCATACCGCCAGCCGCTAGCTCTGAAGATAAATCTGAAAATATATCAAAGATTGCTCCTTCACCAAAATCTGCAAATCCGATCAATCCCATTAATCCTAGCTTTTCTAAAGCAAAACCTAATGCAGCGATCGCGCCGATTCCCTCTCAACCTCAAACAGATCGCGATCGCAAACCTCTAGAAAAAACAGATAAAGTGGCGATCGCCCCTAAGCCGAATATTTCTGAGTCTAGTAATCGTCAGCGCGTAGCGGATAATCTTCCTTCTGCTTTTGGTGACCCAACAGCAGCAAGTCCCACAATACAATCAAGACGCTTAGAAATTCCCAGTGAAATTCCTAATAAAGATGCTTCTCAACCCGCGACGGTGACGACAGAATCATTACCATCTGCTAAACCACCCATTCCTTCTGCTTCCTCGCGTGCTGCTAATGACAATATTGTCACTAATATCAAAGTTTTGCAGATTCAATCAGAATTATCTAGTGATATAACCACAGCGTTAGTTCGTTATATTCAAGATCAGCAAATTACTCTATCTGAAACGGGAACGATCGCCTTCAATCTAGAAATTTCAGGCGATCGCGTTAGCAATATATCCACTGATAGCCAAGTTTCCACATTAAAAGATAACAATGCGATCGCTGAATTAGAAAAGATTATTTTAAATTGGCGATCACCTAATCCTGTCACAGGAAAAATCCGTCTAGTCTTGCAATTAAATAGCTAGACTCAAAAAGCTGTGATGCACGCTGCGCGTGCGTCACAGCTTTTTAGGCTTTGCAAAGTGTCGCCTTGTTTAAGAACTCAGTTGGAATACAAAACTAACTTTGTCACCCTTGCCGAGCGAAATGCGATCGCCTGCCCTGAGCTTATGACGATTTCCCGCAGGTAGAGGCAAATTATTGATATAAGTACCGTTGGAGCTACCTGTATCTTCAAAATAGAAAGAGCCACCATCAGCGCGAATATCCGCATGAATGCGCGAAACAATATCTGAATCGGGAAATCCAGATACATCAATATCGGGAGGAATTACTGTATTGGGCTTGCCAATATGCACAACTGGTAGATGGGCAGGAATTTCGATAGTGAGATTGGTTTGCAAATGCAACAGAGAAGCAGCAAATTGCTGCAACTGAGTTTTTGGGCTAGCTTTAGGGGCAGGCTTACTTATTGGCTCATTTGCAGATGCAGTCACAGGTGGATTATTTGCTTCTGCTTCGAGCAATGCTTCTATCTCCGTGAACCGAGGTACAGACGGTACTTCGGCAATAGGATTTGCATCTGGATTTTCAGCAGAATCACCTTCGGTCGGCTCTTCAGGTAAAGAATTTGACATAGGGATGGGAGGATTTTCAGTTGATGGTGTAGTTGATGGCGCGATCGCTTCTTCGGTCTTAATATCTTGGCGCGGATTGACAGATGCCCCACTCAAATTAAACCCACAATGTCCACAAAACTTAGCATCTGACAACACAGTTGAATTGCAGCTAGGGCATTGAATATATTTGACGATCGGCAACGGCGTAAAGCAAGCTTCGCAGTTTACGGCTCCGTCGGGGTTAGCATGAGCGCAATTAGGGCAGTTAATCATCAAATTATGGATTTGGGGGCGTTTGCAGTACGGTTTTGGATGCTATCCGTGTTTTTTTGCGATCGGCTTCGCTCAGAGCCGTGCCTGTTTGTAGACGAGTTGCATTATTTTGCAAGATCGTTGAGGCATTTTTATCGCCCATTTGCAAAGCTGTTTTCGCAGCAGATTGTAACATTGTCGCTGCACCTGCGCGATCGCCCTGTTGGAGCTTTTGTTCGGCAAGCTGAGTTTGGCGATATTTGGCTAAAGCTAATAAATGATTTTGTACTTGTGGATCGACCTGCGGCACGAAGTCTTGGACTAACTCGGCGGCGATCGCCATAGGTGCGGACATTGAGTTAATTTGTCCTAGCGCGGGAAGATCGTAACGAACTTGTACCGTCACAATCGGAATTTCGGAAGTAGTAGGATATTCGGCAATGTAACTAGCAGGACTGATATAGAGGTTAAACAGCACAACTCTTTCTACATCTGTCATCAGATCGCCGAGTCTCACAATAATCGCATTCCCTTCAGTTTGATAGGGTAACTCGATCGTGTCAGGCGACACTTGCGCGATCGGTTTTAGTTCCGCCAATCTGACGTGGGGCGCAAGCTGCAAAATCAAATGAGCATTAGTCAGCCCGATCGCTTGGACACGTTTTAATAATTTCTGAAATTCTTCACCCGCCGCCGCAGGATTGGGAATATATGCCATCGCACCGCCCCCCGCGTCAGCAATACGTTCTAGTACATCCTGATTCCAACTATCGCCAAAACCAAGGCTATGCAAGGTCATATTGTACTCAGTCGCTAAGCGTGAAAACTGAAAACAACGCTCATTATCACCATGCTCGTTTTCGCCATCGGTCAACACAAAAATCTGGCTCACCGTGCCATCTTTGCCCTTACTGGTTTCCTGTAAGCCCAGCTTGATCCCATCATCGATACAAGTGCCACCCGATGCTTTGAGTGATTGAATTTTTTGTTTGATCGATTCAGTGCGCTCAACGAGTTGATTCTCGACGACTACATGCGCTTTGTGGTCAAAGCCAATCACACTAATCCGATCTTGCGGATACATCTGATCAACCAGATCGCGAGCCGCTCGTCTAACAGTGTCAATGGGTTGACCTCCCATCGAACCACTGTGATCTAAAACAAGGCATAAATTAAGTGGTGCATTGTTGCCATCAACATTAGCCTTAGCCGAAACCGCGATCGCCAACTGACGTTGACTACTAGCTTGGACACTATCGAGAACGCGATCGCTTAACTTACAGGTCAGATTTATACTCATAAAAACACACGATAATAGCGATTTTTTATAGCTAGCAACTTGAGTAATGTATCTAAAAACTAATGTATCACTTACAGCACTTTGCGCTCAAAAATAATCGGAAAAAGCGGCGATCGCCACTTTTTTTAATCTTCAAAAACACTAATATTGAGCAAGCATAAGTTAAATAGCTGAATTTCCATCAAGAAATTTTTTATCGAGCTTACCTTTGCTAGACTGAGTTTAATTCTTGAGACATACTAAAAATAAGGAATCGGGTAAGTTTAATATGCCTTACTCAGCAGAGATCAGTCGTCGTCAACCTAGTTGCTTTCTCTTCCTCATCGATCAATCTGGATCGATGGCGGACGCATTTTCTAACGATAGTGCGAGCAAAGGGACATTTAAAGGAGCAAATCAAAGCTTCCATAAGACTAATGAACCGATCCAAAAAGCACAAGCTGTTGCTGATGCCGTAAATCGTTTGTTGGACTCTCTCGGACAACGATGTGTCAAGGGTAATGAAATTTATGATTATTTTGATGTTGGCGTAATTGGTTACAACAGTGAAGTGTCATCAGCACTGGATGGGATTGCTGGCGAAAAGGCGATCGCCCCAATCGGTAAGATTTACGAAAATCCCACTGAATTGGAAAAACGCGCTCAAAAACTGCCTGATGGAATGGGTGGTTTAGTTGAAGTCTACAATGACTTTCCCATTTGGTTTAAGCCGATCGCTAGTGGTGGTACAGCTATGTGCAGTGTATTTGCCATGGCGCGAATTTTGCTAGAAGAATGGATTGAAGAGCATCCCAATAGCTATCCACCAACGATTATCAATATTACTGATGGTGAGTCTACCGATGGCAATCCGACCGAAGAAGCAATTAGTCTCAAGACATTGAGTACTTCTGACGGTTCAGTGCTGCTATATAACATTCATCTTTCCGCAGAATATACACAGCCTGTGTCTTTCCCAAATACGGCGGAAGTATTGACCGATCCATATGCTCGTCTAATGTTCGATCTCTCCAGTCCTCTGCCCTATGCCGCCCAAAAAGCGGCTGAAAAAGAAGGCTATAAAATTACATCTGATGCTAAAGCATTTATGTTTAATGCCGATCCAGTGAAGCTAATCCAGTTCCTTGACATTGGTACACGCACTGAAAACTTACGTTAAATTCGTATCAATCAAACATGCGGCGCGATCGCGCCGCATGTGTTTTAATTGCTCGCTAGTACTGTCGCCGTGACTGCGACAACACCGACTTCATCACTATTGAGCTCGATCGCTGCTGCATGGGATAAATCAAGATTGCGATCGCCAAAATATGGGCCGCGATCGTTAATCCTTACCACTACTGACTTGCCATTTGCTTGGTTAGTAACTTTGAGGTAGGTATTAAAGGGCAGAGTTTTATGGGCTGCCGTGAAATCTTGTTGCTCAAACTGCTCACCTGATGCTGTTTGTCTACCTTGAAAATAGGGGCCATACCAAGAAGCGATGCCATCAATTTCTTCGTTGGTAATTGCCAACTGATACATTTGTTTTTGGGCTTCTACTAAAGTTAGCGGCTCTGCCATCGCGGCAACTCTCAAGTTATTAATCCATTGAGTCAGGTTTAACGAAGGATTAACAACCTCTGATTTAGGGACTCTAAACAAGGTTGCATCTTTATATTTACCAATGTATTCGCCATTGATCACCATTGGCTCAAAATGATTCGGCTCGAAGTCTGGAGCGTTCATGATAATTGTCAGTTGAGTGACGGCGATCGCTACATTTGCTAAATCTTTAACCAAAAATACAGGTTGATTGTTCACCATAATCATCCATGCATCAGCAGATTTTGATAGAAATGCGATCGCGTACTTTGGTTGAGTAGATATTAATAAATCATTATTTATAAAAGCTTTTTTGTGATTACTTGATGAAAGAATATTACTAATTGTTTGATCGACAATTTCATCAGCAAATATTGGCAGTGAAACGTCAGCAACAATCAAGCAAAAACAAAGCACTGAGAGTGCAGATGATGTGGGCATATATTTTAGGTATTTAGAAACAAAGATATTTATTGGATAATGAACCGATGTAGCGATTTTCAATCACTTGTTACTAAATAAGTGGCTTAAGTCAATTGTTCTATAGGTTCTGACTTCCACGACTCGTTTAGGATTGCTATACAAGTTATTGTAAAAGTTATGCTAATTGACACTACAGGGTATGAAGAAAAATACTGCGGATAGTTAAATATAAATTGTGCAAGAATTATATTATGGTTTTTTTATGAGAATTTATCCTCCAAATAACCTCACAGATAGGTTTATATGATTGATTTAAATCAAATCAGGACAAAGTAAATTGTTTACTGATTTTAAAGATTAGCTTGAATTTAAATAAGTTTAATTACCTCAATATTTAGTACAGTTTTTCAATACTTGTAACTATCTAAAAATAATGGATTCGTTTTAAACTACGATATTAGTGGGGATCATAAATCATCCCTTAGAAAGATATAAAACTATCAGCATCTAATCTAGTCAAAGAATTTAGTTGAAACTTTGTTCGCGATCGCTCTATTAATTGCATCCGCTTGATCCCCAATATGTCTTAAAATTATTACTCACAAGCTATGCCTATCAATTATTTGAGCCATTTGGCTCTTGCAATTTAGGCTTGGGTAAAAAAGTCTAAATTTAG